>JAITOJ010000086.1 GCA_031290005.1 Treponema sp.
GTGAGGCAAAGTGAACCCCCGGATTATATTTGACCGCACGTTTTTCAGGTTTATCCTCGTGGGCCTTGTCAATACCCTTGTCGGTTCGGCGATTATGTTTGCCTTGTATAATGCGGCGGGGTACAGCTACTGGCTGTCGTCGTCGGCGAATTATATTTTGACGAGCATTTTGAGTTTTTTCCTGAACAAGTATTGGACCTTCAGAGTGCGCCAGTGGTCGCTGCGCATGGTTGCCGCGTTTGCGCTGACCATTGCCGTGTCATATATGCTGGCCTACGGTATCGCCAAACCAGTGGCGTACTGGGCGCTGCGCGGGCACGGCGAAAAAGTGCGGGGCAATGCGGCGCTGCTGGCGGGGATGTGCCTGTTCACGGGATTGAATTACCTGGGACAGCGGTTTGCGGCGTTTAGAAAAGAAAAAACAATAGGAGAGAATTATGACCTCAATAGTAAAGAATGAAAAATCTGAATTGAAACAACAAATAATCCGATATTGCGTCTCTGTTATATCAGTCTTCGGGATTATTGGCTGTATCGCGGTTCTGTTTCCACAAGTGCGGCAGTTAATTATGGAATTAGCTGAACGCTACCTTATCCATAGAACATTAAACCGTCCAGATATATGGTTTAATCGGCTTTTTGTCTATGCATACAGATTTATTATCTGCATTATTATTTGCGATTTTTTTACTTTAACTATATGGGGCAGGCTTATTCTCAACAAAATAAAAAACGCAATGAAACCGCAGTTGAGAGAGTTAGATTTTAAGTTGTTCGTTAAACCGGTTTTAATAATGTCTGGAATTTATGTGCTGGCTCTTTTAAGTCTTATCCGTGCTAATTTTTCATATAGTGATGACTTGCATCGTGCAATACATGGCCAGCGCGGCTGGGTAGGCTGGAGTAGATATATATCTAATATACTTGCAATTTTTATACATACCAATAGTAATATATCCGATATATCGCCATTACCACAATTAATAGCTATATTTTTATTAGCGATTAGCTGTGTATTGCTCGTATATTTGCTTGGTAATAAAAAAATAATAACCTTATCGCTTTTCGCAAGCGTTCCTGTTGGACTTTCGCCGTATTTTTTACAGTGTCTTTCGTATAAATTCGATTCACCGTATATGGCTTTATCAATAGTAACAAGCATTATGCCATTTTTATTTATTGAATCGAGAATAATTTTTATAGCATCTTCAATCCTGGGACTGTTGGTAATGTGTATGACCTATCAGGCATCTTCGGGAATTTATATCTTACTGACCATAATACTTTGTTTTCAGAATTGGAATAGAAAAGAAAAATCAATGAAAGATATATTGAAGTTTGCCGGAATTGCTATGGTTACTTTCATTTTTACCATGATTTTTTTTCGGGTTGTATTTATGCAACTATATAGTGGCTATGGTGTATCAACCGCAATGTTTTCACACAAATATATACTTTTCGGCATATTGGTAAATATTAAGCAATATACGGTACAGACAATACATAATTTTAATATGGTATGGAAAATAGGCATTGTATTGGTTTGCATATTCTTTGTGTACCATGCAGTAAAAACGTCAAAACAAGCAAAATTTATCGCGTGTATTGTTTCGATATTTGTTATTTTTGCGTTGTATATTATGTCTTTTGGCGTATACCTCGTACTTGAAACACCTTTGTTTGCTCCACGCGCAATGTATGGTTTTGGGGTGTTTATCGCCATTTTATGTATTTGTGTTACCACACGCGCCGCAAAGATTTCAAGTTTGAGTGTTTTGGCGTTAAACTGGTGTTTTGTGGTGTTCGCCTGCATATATGGTAATGCTCTTGTGGATCAAAAACGCTATACCGATTTTCGGGCTGAGTTATTGCTGCATGATTTAAGTAATTTGTTTCCAGACCGCAAAAAAACTGATATGAAGCTCCAACTTGAAAATGATATAGGTTATGCCCCAATTGTACAAAAAATAATCAAGCAGTATCCCATAACAAAAGAACTGGTTCCTATAGATATAGATGGCAGTATAGAGTGGACTTACTATTATTTGCTTGAATACTTTAATTGGGGAACAGAGAAAATGGCGAATGGTAAACCGAATACCCAAACGGTAGAACTTATGGCTGAATTTGCAAAACACGATTTTTCTACTATGGATTTGCCAATTCTCCTTGATTCATACTACCATACTATAAAAAGCGACGGGGAAAGAATTTTGATTGTGTTAAAACAGGGAGAATAATCTCGACGTAAATCTCCGGTTTTTTATGAGGCCGCTTATTGAAACAAATAATGCAGTTTTACTTCAGGAAACACCGTGTGGATTTTGCTTATAATGTGCAATGTCGGGTTTGAATTTTTTTCCAGACGCTGATAGCTATAGATGTTTCTCATGCCAAGCCGTTTTGCCGCTTGTTTTTGCGTCATGTTTGATTCCAGCCGGAAATTGCGCAATAGTATTGCAAAAGCCGTCTCAGGTTCAACCTTAATTTTTATCACATCCCTTTGGCTGTCGTATGCCGACTCAGGCAAGGGGAGAACCCTGCCCGGTTCCTCCGGTTCGTAGAGATAGACGCTTAACGCTTCTTCACAGGCGGCAATGACTTTTTCCAGAGAATCACCCTCGGTCATGCAGCCTTCCAACTCACAACATTCAGCCCAATACCCGGTTTCTTCTTTGTGTAACTTAAAATGATACTTCATTTTGGCCCTCCGCTCGATTTCAAAGGCATGATTGATATTACCAATTTTATTTGGTACTGTCAAGGTAAGCCTAAAAGCAAAAAGCCGCTATTCCCGCGCCCAATAAACAGCGCCTTGACCACTCCGGCGTACATCCCCGGTTTTTATCAGCGTTTTTTACCGGTTTTATTGGCCAATCGTTCCATTTGCGGTATACTACGGTATATGACAGCAGAAGGAAGCGACCGGGAATACCACCCACGGTAAATAGAGGCAAAGAATAGCAGGTAACGAAAAATGGTTTGATCGCCAATTATCAATTGAAGAATTCAGGAATTTTGTGGCAGAAGCCCGTGCCGGAAAGGGCAATACAAAAGTATATATTGGAGATGTTCAGCCTGAAGCCAACAAAAGGATATCGGCGGTTTCTGGCAAAAGAGTATCTCATATTATGCTTGAAAGTGAAGCAGTCAGACATTCCTACGGCAAAGCGCATCATTTGCTCGAAAATGATGATATTTTCCATTACGTTGATGTAGTAAATACGGCTACCGATATAAAGATTTTAGGAAAAAAACACCAAAATAATGAAGTGCTTACTTTTACGAAGGATATTGAAGGGGAGATACTTTTTGCGGTAGAGGTACGGGTTAATCACGAAGGCTGGCTGTCGCTCATAACTTGTTATCGATTAAAAAGGAAGAGGTAGGCAGGGCGACGCTCCATGCTACGTTATCAACGTCCCCAGAGCTGAATCGTCCGAAACGCTTCGCCCACTACCTAGCCCTTTGTGGCGCTGAACGTCACTAAATAAAGTATATAACCATTTACTGAAGTTGTCAACAGGCCGCTGGTCTAAAAAATCCCTATTCCCGCGCCCAATAAACAGCGCCTTGACTACCCCGGCGTAAATCTCCGGTTTTTATCAGCGTTTTTTACCGGAAAATTTTAGCGTAAATCTCTGGTTTTTTTAAGCGTTTTTTACCGGTTTTATTGACCAATCGTCCCATTTGCGGTATACTATGGTATATGACAGCGGAAGGAAGCGACCGGGAATACCGCCCACGGGTCATTGATGAAGAATTGGAACGCAATCTCAAAGCCTTTGGGGGCGTATTATTGACTGGCCCCAAGATGTGCGGGAAAACCTGGACAGGGCACAATCATGCTTCTTCTTCGGTGTTCATTGACGAAAGCGACAATCTCCAAAAAGCCCTGCTATCCCCCGAACTGGTGCTTGCGGGCGATACCCCACGGCTGGTGGACGAATGGCAGGAAGCTCCGGCATTGTGGGACAAGGCGCGGCGGATGATTGACAGCGCCCAGCGGCCGGGGCTGTTTATTTTCACCGGCTCAGCGGTTCCGGCGGCGGGCAAGACCTTCCATACCGGAACCGGTCGGTTTGTGCATCTGGAAATGCGGCCCATGACACTGTTTGAGTCCGGGGATTCCACCGGCGCGGTTTCTCTGGGGGCGCTCTTTCGGGGAGAAAAAATCACCCCCGCTCCTTCGTCCCTGAACTATCAAAAAACTATCAAGCTGATGTGCCGGGGTGGATGGCCTGCGGCGTTGTGGGTTGACGAAGAAGCGGCCCTTGCGCTCCCCCGGGGGTATTTGAACATGATTATCGAGTCCGATGTCTCACGGGTGGACGGGGTGAGCCGGAATCCAGGCAAGGTGGAACTACTGTTCCGGTCGCTTGCCCGGAACAGCGCCGCTATGGCTGGAGCGTCGGTGCTCCTGAACGATATGCGGGAACACGAGCATAACGCGGGGATTTCCCTGGAAAGCGTTGACAGTTACCTGAACGCCCTGAAACAAATTTTTGTGGTGGACGAACAACAGGCGTGGCTGCCGTCGCTTCGCTCCAAAACCAGGCTCCGCACCTCGCCCAAACGGCATTTTGTTGACCCGTCCCTGGCCATCGCGGCTCTGGGCGCCACTCCGGAACTGCTTGTCAACGACCCCAAAACCGCGGGATTTCTCTTTGAGTCCCTTTGTTACCGGGACTTAAACGTTTATACCGGCTCGCTCCACGGCAAGGTGTTCCACTACCGGGACGAAAAAAATCTGGAGGTTGACGCAATCCTCCAGCTTATGGACGGCAAATGGGCCGGGGTGGAAGTAAAACTGGGAAGTTTTGAATTTGACGGCGCCGCCAAAAATCTGTGTAAACTGAAACAGAAAATGGAAGGTCAAACGCAAGTACCCGCCGCGTTCCTGATGATACTCACCGCTGCCGGCGGACTCGCCTATACCCGCGAAGACGGGGTGCATGTGGTTCCCCTGGACTGCCTGAAACCCTGAACACGTCAGGAAAAGAGCGTACGGTATGCGGACAGGGCAGCCCTTATGGTTTGCGTAACTGCCCTGGCGCTTTGCCGTAAATTTTTTTGAACACCCGGCAAAAATAGGCTTGGTCCTGAAAACCGGTTTTCAAGGCGACTTCGTAAATCGTTTCCCCGGTATGGGTGAGCAATTCCGCCGCCAGATGCACCCGGTAATTATTGAGATATTCCCAAAGGGAAAAGCCCATTTCCCGGCGAAAAATCCGGGTCAGATAATCTTCGCTCACGTTTATCGCGTCCGCAAGTTTCCAGCGGGAAATATGCGAAGAAGCGCGCTGATTAAAATAGAGTATCGCCTTTTTGACCAGCGCTCCGGTATAGACCGGCAGAATGCTGTCTCCCGAAGCGATTGCCCGCACCCGCCGGGCAAATTCCGGCGACAGGGCCACCGCCCGGTTGCAAAGCACCAGCCGGGGATACTGGCACAATTGCAGCACCGCTTCTTCGGAGGTGATATGCTCAGGCAACACAATAACCGGGGTCATCACCGTGGCAGGATGACTCCGTATTGTCTGGAGCATTTCCATATCCGCCGACCCCAGGACAATCAAACCCGGCGCTTCTATCGCCACCGCGTCCGCAAAATCCGCCTGTACCGGAAGCGTCCCCGGCAATTCCCACAGGGCGGCCAATGCATTCCCCTCAATGCCGATAAACAGGACGCTCAGTTTTTTGCTGCCCTTAATCCGGGTATTCACCGCGGCGCACAGGGTTTCTCCTGAAAGCGCGCTGCCGTAACACAAAAGAGGGGTCTGAAAAAAATCCACACAAGACCCCAGTGACGATACGCGCAACAATTCTTCCGCTGAAGCGGTGTCAGAATCCCACACGATAAAGGTAATCCGCCCGGGATTCTTCATGGCTTTCTCAAGGCTGGTAATAACCGGAAGTCCGGTTATTACCGCCAGTTCCCCTGCGGCAGCCATCTCTGAAAGCGCCAGGATAGAACCGTTCCGGGCGCCGGTCTTCCGCGAAGCGTTTTGCCCGGTGTAGGTTGTCCAGGGCAGCAGAACCGAACAGCCTCCCTTGTCACAGCGCAATTCCCCTTGATGCAACAGGATAATCCGCTCTGCCAGGAGTAGCGTATGAGAAACCGGTTTGTTTTCCCGTCCGGAAATTACCGGGTTTTTTTCAAAGAGCAGTTCAAGCCCGTGCCAGGCCAGCTTTGCGGAAACCTTCCCGCCATATTCCGGCCTGATGAGCGAAAACGCTTCGGAAAGCCGCGCCGGGTCTCCGGAAAACAGCGGAAACTGCCCCTCGGCCTTCAGTTCGGGCAGAACGCCGGTAATAGGGAACAGGGATTTAGCAAACGAAACTTCATCCATCTGGGAAAGGGTCAGGTCAATAAGTCGGTTAGTTTGGGTCTGCCGGAGGACAGCGGTCGATTTCAGAGACGCAAGATGAGCCATGAGCTTGTCCGGCGATGAAGTCCCGCTCCCCTGTTCCAGTTCCGCAATAGCGGCGATTATCTCTATAAAGGGGTCATACAAATTGTTGCCGATAGCGGCGAAAAATTCAGTCTTTGCCCGTTCCGCCTGTTCCGCAATTTGCTTTGCCCGGAGCGTTTCCTCAAACATGAAAATCCCCTTGAGGGCATTGCTGATTGAGGAGCGCAGTTCTTCAAGAATCACCCCGTCGTAAAAGGGAAGGTTTGTCAAAAAGTACCCCAGCGAGCGGTTTTCGATAAAGAGGGGCTGCACCATGAATACCCCTTTCGCATATTGGCCGCTTAATTCCCCGGGCAACAACTGTTCTGAGGGAAATTGCCTGCCTTCCCCGGCGCATATCCCTTCGGAGGAAAAGCTACCGATACATTCGGTCAGCCGGTCATCCACGGAGAGCATCACTGCCGAGGTATATATGCCAATCTTTGGCAGATGCCGGGCCAGGCTTTCCACCAGGGATTTCCGGTCCCGGGTTCCCAAGAGCTCGCTCTTGAGGGAATTCAGGGCGCTGTTCAGTTTTTCCTGCTGATAACGCACCTGGGAATATGAAAGTTCCTGCATCCGGGCGGCAATCCGGTAACTTTCCATCTCAAACCGTGATAATACCGCGGGAGCAACAAAATCCGCTGAAACAGTAAACACATATTGAATAATTCCCAGAAAACTGTCGATGTCCCGGCCCGATTCCAGAAACCGGGCAAATATTTTCTTGAAAAGTTCAAAGTACAGCGCCTCATCTTCGGTCATAAGTGCAAAGGCCAGAGGAACCGCAAAGATATCCATATCGGCGCTGTCAATCTTGGGCCGGTCCCGCTGAAAACAGCCGCAGGATTCCCGGATGATTACTTCACAGGGCAGCGTCACATCCGGCTGCGCGCCTCCGTCCGTTTTGAGCAGATTTCTCAAGATTTTGAAGGATTCCCCGGACAAATCTTCATAGGGAATACGCACCGTGGAAAGCGATTTTGATAAAATATTGCTTTCTGAAGAATTATTAAATCCGCCGGCCCGGTAATCCCGCACAAGCTCATATCCGCGCCGGTTCAGATATTGAACAGCGGGAAAAATCATCATGTCGCTGGACCCGATAAGGGTATCAAAATCCCGGCCCGGGACAAGATCCCGGTTTTCCAGAAGCTGGGTGCAGGCGGCTTCGCCGTTTGACCAGCCAAACGGTGAGGTCACCAATACCGCGTCGTATGGAATTCCCGCTTCTTCAAGAGCGCCCCGGTAGCCGTTAAAGCGGTCAATCGCCGAATCATGGGTATCCGGGCCGCGCAAAAAGGCGATTTTCTTGGCCCCGTGTTCGGCAATGAAATGGCTGACCAACTGTTTCATCCCCCGGTAGGCGTCAAAATACACACACGGATGCCCTTCAACTTTATTCGCGATGGTCAGGTATGGCAGAGGGTCAAAGGTTTTATGGAAAGCGCTGAATTCTTCGGGAGGCACCGTATAGCCGAAGGTGGAACTCCAACTGATAAGACCGTCCAGATTTTTTGCGTTTGCCAGGGAATATACCGGATTCCGTAGATGTTCCATATCAGCGGATACACTGAGTTTGCCTCCGGGGAAAATGAACAGAGTCATGTTTTCCGCTTCCGCCTTGCGCGCGAAACTGGACCACACATTCACCGCTGTTCCGGTATGTATGGAGGCAAGCAACAATCCAATCCGTTTTTTCCGCGCCTCCGCCATAGCAGGTGTCCTTACATCAAAACTAAAACGCCGGGGGAATCATCTCAAGCCCCTGGGTTTCTGGAAAACTCGCAAGCAAATTCATATTCTGCACCGCCTGACCCGCGGCTCCTTTCACCATGTTGTCCAGCACAGACACGACTTGCAGCATTTTATTGCCCAGCACCGCAAATACCTGTATATCGCAATAGTTTGAATAACGTACATTTCTGGTGGCGGGCATTTTCCCTTCCCGCAGAACGCGGACGAACGGCTCGTCCCGGTAAAAATCAGCGTAACAGACGCGGATTTTTTCCAAAATCCCTTCTCCTGCCGCTTTTGCCATGAATTGTTCCGAAAGGGGAGCGTACACATCCGTGATGATACCCCGGCTCATGGGAAGCAGATGGGGGGTAAACACAATACCGCAGTCTTTCCCTGCGGCAATATCGCAATGGTGTTTTATTTCCGGCTGATGACGGTGAGACCCCACAGCATACACTGAAATTGACTCGCCGCACTCGCAGAAATTGTAGGTCATGGCATTATTCCGGCCCGCACCAGTCACGCCGCTTTTACTGTCCACAATAACAGTGTTTGTATCGACCATACCGTGTTTGAGCGCCGGAAGCAGGGCCAGAATCGCGGAAGTCACATAACAGCCGGGATTCCCGACAATCCGGGCGGCTCTGATTTTTTCCCGGTACAATTCAGGCAGACCGTATGCTGCCTCGGCGTGAACCCCGGGGCGCTCCCAGTTTTTCTTGTACCATTGGGCAAAAATCGCCTCGTCCTGGTCAAACCGAAAATCCGCGGACAGGTCAATCAGCTTTTTCCCGGTTTTTACGCAGATTTCGGCGTACTGTTCGGCAAGCCCGTGAGGCAGGGCAGTAAACACTATATCTGATTTTTCGACAACTGTTTGAGCATCCTCAAGAAGCCCGCCGCATTTTTCAGCCATCCCCTGTCCGTTATGCAGCGCTTTCAGGGAATACAGACTGGGGTACAGGTCGTCAATTGACTGGCCTTCAAAACTGACAGAACTGACAGCGATTTTTTTTACAGACTCGTGGGCAAGCAAAAGCCGAAATAACTCAACCCCCGCATAACCCGTAGCCCCGATAATTCCCGCGGTAATCATGCTCACCCTACATTTCATCCCCGGCAACGGCAGCGCACCGCTCCAGGGAACGAAGGCGATCCCGGTAAAGGGCGGCCTTTTCATAGTCCTCTTTTGCCACCGATTCTTCCAGCTTGGTGCGGATACTCATGCGGTCAGTGAGCGCCGAGCGGAACTGGCCAAGCCGGTCCGGAAACGATCCGGAATACTGACCCATAATTCCCGCGTTTTCCATAAGCTTTCGTATCTCCGGCGCAAACACCGCGTAACATTCCGGGCAGCCCGCAACGCGGTCTTTCTGGATTTGAAACAGGCTTTTTCCGCACACCGGACAGACACGATTGTCCAGGGCAGGCTGAAAGTAGAGCGCCTTTGCCTTGAGGGCTTCAATAAAGCTGGAAAGGGAAAACTCCAGTTTGTCCCCTTTAACATTGATGCCCCGCTCGTGGGCGCATTCAGGACACAGGTGAATCTCCTTCTGGGTGTTCAAAATCACCTGACGCATAAAGATTTCCGCATCCCGGTCATTGCATATATCACATTTCATAAAATCCTCTTTTATACCTTTTTTACACTTTCCTCAGGGTATGAATGGGCCGCTCGGAGCCTGCCCGTGAAGCGGGAAACACTGAAATCAGCACCGAAAGCGCCAAAGTTCCCGCGGCGATGACAAACAGCGAACCCAAGGGGAGAACCACCGGAATCTTATCCAGATAGTAGGCAGGGTCCAGGAGGCGCACCGGCACAAATCCGCTCATTTCCCGCCCCCAAGCCATAGTATACACAAAACGGGTAAGTATGTTAACCAGTTTTTCGATAAAAATGATGATTCCATTAACGTTTATCGCGCAGAGAAGTCCCAAGGGAATCCCCAAAGCGATTCCGCAGATTCCGGCGAACAACCCGGTGAGCAGGAAGGAAAAAGAAATCCCCGGCGAACTGGCCCCCAGGCTCTTGAGGATGGCGATTTCCCGGCGGCGCTCAATCACCAGAATGACCAACGCTGAGGACACGTTCACCACCGCCACCAGAACAATGAGCAACATCACAAAAAGTAGCATGGTACGACTGGACGCGAAATTCTCAAACTGCGCCTCATTCATCTGGTTCCAGGGAACAAGGTAAAATGGGGGCGACAGGATTTGCTCCACCTTTTGGCAGACTGTGAAAAAGTCCCTTGAAAAAGCATTTCTGGTTTCCACGCCGATAAGGGTGCGGGAAGATTCATCGGGCAGGATGGCAAACCCGGTTTCAAGGGGAATAAACACCCAGAGGGCGTCCAGTTCCTGATAGCCGGAGGAGATAATGCCTTCCACGGTGAATACTGCGGTTTGCGGCAGAATCATGCCCGATGGATTTTTTCTGAGAGTAATCAGCCGGATGGACTCTCCCTCGGAAATCCCCAGACTGGAAGCGATTTTGCCGCCGATGAGGGCGCTCCGCGGGGACGACAGGCTCATACTGCCCTCAAGGACAGTAAAAAGTCCGGTGAATGAAGGGCTTTGAGTGAAAACCTCCGGGGACAGAGCGCGCACGGTGGCGCCGGTCCTGCCGCTCTTTCCGGCTGCCAGAGCAATTCCCTGCCGTTCAGGGGAGGCGGAAATCACCCCCTCCACCCTGGCCGCGGCGCGGCTCAGACTTCGCAAATCTTCCAGGGACGGATGAGCGGCGAGCCGATCATCCGCGACAATTTGCATCTGATAACTCGACAGGCCGATAATTCGGGCGGTAATCCCTTCAATCATACCATCGGATACCACCAGTACCACCACCAGCGGAATCAGGCTTAAAGCGATACAGCACACTGCTCCAAACAGGCTGCGTCTTCCCCCGGAAGGCAGACTGCGGTTGGGGATTATCATCCGGGAAGCGAATAAAAGGGATGCTTTGATGTTCACAGCTAACGATAGTAACGTATTTTTGACTACTTGCCAATTCCCCGTCCCTGTATTAAGATGTTAATTATGGAAAATAGTTTGGAGCAGGGCATCGCTTTGTATAAGGCCGGAAACTACACACAAGTCCTGGCGTTGCTTCTGAACGGAGATCCCGGCCAATCGGCGGCGGGGAATAGAGACTATGCTTACTATATCGGGCTTGCCTATATGAAACTCAAACAGTATGAGGACGCCCTCCCTTATCTGGAACTGGTGGTAACCGCGGGAGAAAACCTGGAACAGGTGCGTCAGTGCCGGTTTTTGCTGGCGGTCATTTATTCCCTCACTGGCCGGGAACGGCTTGCGGATTTTGAACTTCGCAAACTACTGGATTCGGGGTATAAACCAGGGGCAGTGTATGCGGCTCTGGCGTATACTGCCTGGACGCAGAACAAAACCGGCGAGTGTCTGTCTTTCTATGAACAAGCCCTTAAAAAAGAAGAAAATAATGTGACTGCCCTGAACGGGCTGGGGTATGTTTTAGCTTGTATGGGAAAAGATTTGACCTCTGCCCTCAAGCTTTGCCGGAAAGCAGTGGATGCCGCGCCGAATTCGGCGGCCTGTCTGGATTCTTTGGGATGGGTCTATTACAAAATGGGAATGTTTGACGAAGCCCGGAAGTATATAGAAAAAGCAAAAAAAATCGACAGAGCGCGCAAAGAGATTGCCGCTCACTATGAAACGGTCATTGAGGCGGAAAAAACTACGGTTACAATCAAATCGGAGAACCGGTTATGAAAAAGTATCTGGGCATAAGCCTGCTTTTTTTGTGCGTTTTGGCGGTTTTTCCCCAGGCCACTCTGACGAATCCCAACGCGCCGGTCAATTTTGGAAGAAGTTCGAATGCCGGGGTTGCAGAACAGGAATTCCGCCGGGGGGTTCAGGCCTTTCACCGGGGGACGTTTAACGAAGCGATTTTGCTTTTTGAACGCGCCCTGACACTGCTGCCGGACGAACCGCTCATTCTGGATTGGCTGGGGAACGCGTACTACCGAGCTGGTCTCGAAGGGACTGCCATTCAGCATTGGGAAAACGCCTCGGAAAGCGGTTACGGCGGCCTCCTTATCAGAAATAAAATCGACACGGTGCGGAACCGCAGGCTTGCCCTGGCCTTCCGGGAACCCCAGGCAAAATATACCGAAGCGGGCAGTTTTTCCGGTACTCGGGAAAAATCTCTGATATTCAATCAGCCCGTGTCGGTGCTGCCAAATCCGGACGGCAGCTTTTGGGCAGTGGCCTATACCTCCAACGAACTGCTCATGGTGGACGTGAACGGTACAATACTCAACCGGTTCCGAGGGCCTTTGAACGGCTTTGACCGGCCCATGGATATGGCCCGGCTGAAGGACGGCTCCCTGGTGGTGTCCGAGTTTTTCGGCGACCGGCTTTCCCTGCTGACCGCGCGGGGGCAGTATGTTCGCTCTTTTGGAAGCAAGGGGCGCGGACAGGGGCAGGTCATCGGCCCCCAGTATCTGGCTTTGGATTCCTTTGATAACATTTATGTGACCGACTTCGGAAACGCCCGTGTGGTGGTGTTCGACCGGGAGGGCAACGGGATTTTCACCTTCGGGCAAAAGTCGCCGTCTTTTCCCGGTTTTAAGGCTCCCACCGGGATAGCCATAGCGGACGATATTGTCTATGTGGCTGACGCGGTGACCGGGGCACTGTACCGGTTTGACCGCTACGGTAATTATCTGGGGATTGCCTTGCCGGAAAAAACCTGCGTCCGGCCCGAAGCGCTGCGGAATTTTGGGAAGTATCTCCTTTTGGCGGACTCAAACCGCGTTCTTTCCATCGATACAGTCAGCGGGACGGTCTATGAAAACGCCCGTACCGGCAACGCCCCTTCGCGGCTGACATCTCTGTCGCCGGACGCAAACGGCAACATCCTTGCCAGCGATTTTCAGACCAACGAGATTTACGTTATGTCCCGGATTGACGAGCTGGTGAACGGGCTTTTCGTGCAAATCAACCGGGTGGTATCAGACAAATTTCCGGAAATTACCCTGGAAATCAGCGTGGAAAACCAGAGCCGCCAGAGTGTGGTAGGTCTGAAAGCGGCTAATTTTTTGATTACCGAAGAAAAGCGGGTGGCGGCCAGCCAGCGGTTCGTGGGGGCAGCGTCAAACAACGAGGTGTGCGATATAACGATTTTGATTGACCGTTCCCCGGCAACCGCGGTCAACAGGGAAGAGGTGAACGCCGCGGTTCGCGGTATTGCCGGGGCAATGAACAACCGGGGCACGCTCCGAATTGTGTCCGCAGGAGAAATACCTGTGCCGGAATATATCGGCACGCCGGAACAGGCCGCGGCATTTTCAGCGGAAAAGCTGACGTCGGCCATCAGCCGGAACTGCAAAATCGACCTGGGCATCCGGCTTGCGGCCAATGACTTAATCAACGGGGAAAAGAAACGGGCGATTCTGTATGTGACCGCGGGATATGTTGCCGCCGACGCTTTTGACCGTTACGGCCTGACTGACCTTACGGCATATCTTAACAACAATCATATCGGATTTCATACCATCAATGTGTCCCAGGGAGCGCTCACTGAGGAATTGGCGTATCTTGCCAACCGTACCGAAGGCAGGGGGTATTATGTATACCGCCCGGAGGGACTTGCTCCGGTGGTACAGGATATTCTGGACGCCCCGAACGGGCAGTATCTGCTCACCTACACATCCAGTCTGCCTACGGATTTTGGCCGGGCTTTCCTGCCCGTGGAAGCGGAGGTCTATCACCTGAACCGTTCAGGCCGGGACGAGTCGGGGTATTTCGCGCCCCTGGAGTAGCCGGTTTTTTTGACGCTTTTCACCGGAAGCCGCATTTTTTTGTAAATTTCCCCAAAACCGCTTGACTTTTTTTTCGCCTTTCGGTAAAATGCCTATGGTTTTAGTAGGAATAGAAGTCATTTTCATTTCATCATTTCATTTATGGAGGATTTTATGGCAAGAGTAGACAAAATCACTGATCTCATCGGAAACACCCCGTTAGTCAGAATCAACAAGCTCAATGACGGTGGGGCTGTCGTGTACGCAAAGCTGGAAAGTTTTAACCCCTTTTCCAGCGTGAAAGACCGCATCGGCCTGGCGCTGATTGAGGCAGCGGAAAAGGACGGCACGCTCAAAAAAGGCTCGGTGATTATCGAACCCACCAGCGGCAACACCGGAATCGCCCTGGCATACGTGGCCGCGGTGAAAGGTTACCGCATCATCCTGACCATGCCGGAAACCATGAGCATTGAGCGGCGCAAGCTCCTTAAAGCCCTGGGGGCGGAACTGGTGCTCACCGAGGGCGCCAAGGGCATGAAGGGAGCTATCGCCAGGGCGGAGGACTTGGCGGCGTCAACGCCGAATTCCTTTATCCCCCAGCAGTTTAACAATCCCGCGAATCCCGCGATTCACGAAAAGACCACGGGCCCGGAAATCTGGAAAGATACCGACGGCCAGGTAGACATTCTGGTGAGCGGAATCGGCACCGGGGGAACCATCAGCGGGGCCGGGGCATTTCTCAAGTCAAAGAAACCGTCGGTTACGCTTGTGGCTGTGGAGCCCGCGGCTTCACCGGTGCTTTCCGGCGGCGCGCCAGGACCGCACAAGATTCAGGGAATCGGCGCGGGGTTTGTGCCCCAGGTGTACCGGGGGGATTTGATTGACGAAATCTATCAGACCGATGAGGTGAAGGCGGGGACTATTGCCCGCCGCGCGGCAAAGGAAGAGGGTATTTTTGTGGGCATTTCCTCCGGGTCTATCCTGGAAGCGGCGCTCACGATTGCCAAACGACCGGAAAACAAGGGTAAAACCATTGTGGCGATTCTGCCGGACACCGGGGAACGCTATCTTTCCACCTGGCTTTGGGAAGACTAAGGTTACGGCTGGGTGTTTTTGCGGAAAAATACCCAGCCTGAAAAGGCCGCCAGGGTTTGCTGAAGCACAATCCCGATGACCACCGGCAGGGCTGATTCGGGAGGGAAAAAGTTGATTGCCAGCACCAGGGCGGCGCTGATGTTTCTCATGCCGCAGGCAAAGGTCATGGAAACCTGAATTCGCCTGTCCGCCCGGAGCAGTTTTGCGATAAGTGCGCCGGACAAAAAGCCCAGAAACGCCAGAGCCGCGTTTAAGGCGAAAATTGGCAGCAGGGTAAAACTGAAGGACACTTTGTCCGCCACTTGGGCGGTGTTGACGGCAATCACCGCAAAAAGGGCGATTTTGGAAAAGGGTTTGCCGATAGGTGTTACAAAAACCCGCATCCGGTTATGGGATATTTGATTGGCCGTAACTCCCGCAACCGACGGAATCACTACCATTAACAGAAGCGAAATAATCATCCCGGTGGTGTCAATCCTAAGGGCCGAATTGGCGAAAATCCGCACCGTAAGGGGCGTCACCACCGGAGCCAGCAGGGTGTCTATGAGAATCATTGTCAGGGTGACCGCTTCGTCTCCGTGATAAATCGACGTCCAGATATAGCCTGCCACAGCGGTGGGAATCGCCATGAGCAGCACATAGCCGCTGAGAATATCCGGTTTGCCGGGGAAACAGAGGCGCGCGGCCAGGGCGGTAACGCCGGGAACAAGGACATGGGCGCACAAAAAAATCGCAGCCAGGGGCAAGGGCCGGCTCAGGGCTTTTTTGAAGTCCCCGGCATTGAGGCCAAGGGCGCCCATCAGGGTGACGTAGGCAAAGAAATACGTAACCAGAGGCTTCAGGGGCAAAAGGCTGCCCGCAAATATAAAACCCGCCGCCACCCCCAGAGGCGTAATGAGGGGCATGAATGTATCCAGCACGGCGTTTATTTTGGTGAAGGTTTCCCGTACCATGCGGCCAGTATGTTCCGCTGTCAGACAAATGTCAATGCGCGGCGCTTGCCAAACAGCAATTCGCAATTCAAC
>JAITOJ010000098.1 GCA_031290005.1 Treponema sp.
CAGCTCTGGGTTTTTAACCCACAGGCGGACATTACCGCGCCGGTGGCAACAAGCCGGATGCGGGAATTACTGGATGCGGCGGCGCGGGTCAGAAAAATGTCCGTGTTCGCGGATACCCCCAAAAACCGGGAAGACCTGTCCCTGACCCCGGGAAAAGCCGTTCAGGTGGATTTTGAGGCCGAAACGGGACTAGTTTTTTCGTCCCTCTCTTTTGGCTCTGAGGATTTTACCCGCCGGAACATCAGCCTGCGTTCCGCCAAATCAGCGGATACCGGGCAGCGGATCGACCTAAAATAAATAAGGCTTCCCATAAAGGGAAGCCCTTAATCCACAGTTCAGTGACTGTGCAATCAACCTTGGCTACTTTTAAGTATCTCCTTGGTCATTTATATAATAACGCACATAAAAGAATTTGTCAATCATACATTTGCCATTTTTCACTCTTTCCGTTCCGCTTTCCGCGCCTCCAACGCCCGCATCTTTTCCGTCAGCAAGAGCGCGAATGCCTCCAAATCTTCCCGCTGTTCCGGGGGCAGTTGTTCCACATATTCAAGCAAAATAGAAAACCGCTTATAGCGCAGGTAAAAATCATCGGCATCCCGTGGGGCAAAGGAATGGGCGCCCGAAACCAGATATTCCACCATAACACCCAGCTCTTTGGCGATTTTTGCCGCGTCATCAACACGGGGAAGAATATCTTTTGAGACCCAGCTTCGCAATGTTTGATATTTGATGCCTGTTTTTTCCGCGAGTGATTCCTGTGTTATACCGGTTTCTTTAATTGTTTTATTGACACGCTCCCAAAAGACCAGTCCCATAGGTCAAGTATGACACACTCACTAATCACAAAGTTGACAATTTGACTGAATACCTCTTGATTAAAGTAGATTAAATGACTTATAATATATAAATAAGTCAGATTATCTACTTTTATATTTGCGGGGTGATATGGTTTTTTCGTCCACCATCTTTCTGTTCCTCTTCCTGCCGATAGCGCTCATCGGCTACTACAATCCAATCTGGAAAGGCCGGAAGTTCAAAAACGGCTTCCTGCTGCTTGCCAGCCTGGGCTTTTACGCCTGGGGCGAGCCGCTCTTTGTGTTCGTGATGCTCCTGTCCATTGCCGTCAACTGGTTTCTGGTGCTTCGAATGGCCAAACAAGAAGACCGGAAAATCCGCAAACGGTTCTTGACCGCCGCGATTGTCTACGACATCGCCCTCATCTTTGTGTTCAAGTACGCCGGGTTCGCGGCGCGGAACATCGGCCTGCTCCTGCACAGCGGCCGGTTCGCAATGAACATCGCCCTGCCCATCGGCATCTCGTTTTTCACGTTTCAGATAATGTCCTACGTTTTTGACGTCTATTACCGCAAGGCGGAGGCCCAGCGGAACCTGGTCAACGTGGCCCTGTATATTTCCCTGTTCCCCCAGCTTATCGCGGGGCCGATTGTGCGCTACGAAACCGTGGCCGCCGAAATCGAAGGACGCCGGGAAACCGCGGAGGATTTTACCGCGGGCATGGCGCGGTTTGTCATGGGTTTGGCAAAAAAACTGCTGATCGCCAATTACGCGGGATTCATCGCCGACCGGCTGTTCGCCCTCACCGGCAGCCTGTCGGCGGCCTCCGCGTGGCTGGGGGCAATCGCGTACACCCTGCAAATCTACTTTGACTTTTCCGCCTACTCGGACATGGCCATCGGGCTGGGCAGGATGTTCGGGTTTCATTTTCTGGAGAACTTCAATTATTCCTATATCGCGGATTCGATTACCGATTTCTGGCGGCGCTGGCATATGTCTTTGAGCGGATGGTTCAGGGACTATGTGTACATCCCCCTGGGGGGCAGCCGGGCGGGCAGGGGCAGGCTGATTTTCAACTTGCTGGCGGTCTGGCTTTTAACCGGCGTCTGGCACGGGGCCGCCTGGACGTTTATCGCCTGGGGGCTGTTCTATTTTGTGCTGCTGGCCATTGAGCGGTTTACGGGGTTTGCAAAAAAGTTAGGCGGATTTTCCCATGTGTACGCCCTGTTTTTTGTGGTCATTGGCTGGGTGCTGTTCCGCAGCGAGAGCTTTGCCCTGGCAGGGCAATACCTGGGCGCCCTGTTCGGCTTTGGGGCAACGGGTTTGATAGACGATACCTTCCTGCTCTATTTTTCCAATGGCAAGTGGATTTTGCTTATTGGCATTGTGCTTTCCACCCCGATTGCGCCGCTGCTGCGAAAGCGGTTCGCTGGAACCAGGGCATACCGGATTGGGTCCGCCATCGGCCTTGCGGGGCTGTTCGCTCTGTCCCTGCTGGTATGTATCAAGGCGACGTACAATCCGTTTATCTATTTCAATTTCTAACATGAGAGGTATATATGAAGAAACTGGTTACTGGATTTTGCCTGACTGTGCTGGTCTTGTTTATGGCGAGCATTTTTGCGCGATTTTTTACCTGGAATGTTCTGATTGAAAAATTGCACATGAATAACACTTTTACCAGACTGGTGTTTTTTGATAACCCCCTGTTCAATAATGAACCGTCCGCAAACATAAACTGGGCAAAATTATACCCCTTTGAGACTGCGGCGCAGAGGCAGACAGGACAAAATACACTGAAGGCGATAACAGCCAGGATTACCGGTATTGAAGAAAAAATAGAAATATACACCAAAGACAATTTGATAAACCGTATGCCCTTTGTGGAAATCGCTGTGCGCTCTGAAAAAGCCGTTGGATGGAATCTGCACGACACGGTCATTGATTTGGATGACGGGTTTATCACCGAAACGGTGTCCCGGGCAGATGTCCTGCCTCTTGCGGAGTCCCTGGCGGATTTCCGGGATTTTCTGCAAAGCCAAAATATCGGTCTGTTGTATGTGCAGAGTCCCCACAAAATTTGCCGGTACGATACCATCATCAGCATACCGGATTTTGCCAACCAAAACGCCGACGAGTTTTTGGCGGCCTTGTCGGCACGGCATATCCCCCATCTGGATTTGCGGGAAACGCTGCATCAACAAAGCGGGGACTATTCCGCCGCGTATCACCACAGCCTGTTTTACCGGACCGACCATCACTGGAAGGCGGAGACTGGCCTGTGGGCGGCGGGCGTCCTCGCGGGATATTTCAACGGCCATTACGGTTTTTCGATAGACACGGGCATCTTTACTCCGGAGCGTTACCGGTATGAGGTGTATAAAAACTGGTTTTTAGGTTCTATGGGCAAAAAAGTAACCCTGGAATGGGCAAAGCCGGAAGACATCAGCCTGATTTATCCGAAAGCGGATAGCGATATTTCTCTGCGGATACCGTCCAAGAATATTGATACGCGCGGTTCCTTTGAGGTGATATATGACTACCGGCAAGTTGAAAACAAAAATTACTATGGTCTTAATCCATACGGCGCATATCGTTATACAGATAATCCAGTCACCGTTATACAAAATCATTTACTGCATGACGGCAAGAAAATCCTCATAATCAATGATTCTTTTGTTACCACTGCCGGGCCATTTGTTAGTTT
The DNA here is from genome assembly GCA_031290005.1 of Treponema sp. Lineage (GTDB taxonomy): Bacteria > Spirochaetota > Spirochaetia > Treponematales > Treponemataceae > JAISTZ01. Next base: position 3,506 of record JAITOJ010000098.1, read on the forward strand.
GGGTATTGAACAGGTAGAAATGCTGGATTTGCGCCATTTCACCGGCAGCGTGCGAAGCTATATCGAGCAAAGCCAGCCGGATGTGGTGGTGGTAATGTATTACCCAAGCGTATTTCCGAAGAAGATTGATTATACGGCGCACACAAGCATGTTTGATTTCCGGTGAGGGGGACAGAGCAGGGCGGCGGGCATTTACGTTTCTCAAATTAATTTCAGGGACAGAGCTTACGGGACAGAGCAGTAAAAAGAAAAAAAAGCAAAAAAACTCACCCAAATCCCTCAAAAAATGTCCTATTTTGAACAATTTTATCCATATATATTATGTAAAAAAATTCTTTTTCAGGAGGGTATCCTATGCCTCATCGCCGCAGAATTCTCGCCGCGGGCGCGGCTTACCACGTCACCGCCAAGACAAACCGCAGCGAACCCATCTTTGACCCACGCCCCGCCTCAGAGTTGTTCCTCCTCGTCCTTAAACAGGCTCATAAACGCTTCGCTTTCGAGCTGCCTAACTTCACCATCATGCCTAACCATATCCATCTCCTTATTAAACCGACAGATGACGAGTCTCTGTCCAAAATAATGCAATGGATTCTGAGCGTCTTCGCCATGCGCTGGAATAGGGCTCACGGCCTGCACGGGCACGTGTGGGGCGAGCGGTTCTTTTCGCGGATTATCAATTCAGAAGCGGACTGGCTGCATGTGTTTGCCTACATTGATGAAAATCCGGTGCGGGCGAATCTGGCAAGCCAGCCGTGGCGGTGGAAATACGGCGGGATATGGCATCACCGGATGGGGAGGTCTGATATAGCCAGCGCACTTGATGAAATCGTGCTGGGG
>JAITOJ010000156.1 GCA_031290005.1 Treponema sp.
ACCGAAACCGGACTGCCCCTGTCGGTATTGAAAATCCGGGGCGAACACCAGGCGGGCATCTTTGAGCTGGGCATGAACCGGAGGGGAGAAATCGCGGAACTCGCGTCGGTGCTCTGTCCTCAATACGCGGTGATTACCAATATCGGCGCGGCCCATATCGGCAAGCTGGGGAGCGTTCAGACAATTGCGGAGGAAAAAAAGCAGATTTTTTCTCGTTTCACTTCCTCCTGCGTGGGATTTATCCCGGAAAATGATCCCTTCGCGGACTTTCTGGCCCAGGGCGTTCCAGGAAAAATCATCCGTTATGGTGACCCGGCAAAAGCCGGAGTAACCGGCATAATGCCCCAGGGAATCGACGGAACTCGGTTTGATTACGAAGGAAAATCCGTATTGTTCCCTCTTTCCGGCAAATACAACCTGCAAAACGCCCTGGCGGTGATTGCCCTTGCCCGGGAATGCGGATTGAGCGCCGGGGAAATCCGGGCCGGCCTTGAATCGGTCAAAGCCATATTCGGCAGGAGCCAGATTTTTCGTGGAAATCTTACCATTATACAGGACTGTTACAATGCAAACCCCGGTTCCATGGGTGCGGCAATGGAATTTTTCAACGGTCTTGAGACAGGGGGCCGCAAAATATTCGTTCTGGGGGACATGCTGGAACTGGGAGGCGCTTCTGCTTCCGCCCACCGGGATATGGTGAGCGAGGCAGTCAAGGCCGCCGGAGTCTCCGCGGCTCGAGGTGGCGCGTATCTGGCGCTCATGGGGCCGGAAATGGCTGCGGCCTTTGCGTCTCAGGCAGACGCCGTACCCGCCGGAGTAACAGTTGGGGTGTTCCCGTCCGCCGCGGATGCGGATATGGAAAGGGCAGCGGAAAAAATCCAGCGCTTTGCCCAAAAAGGCGACATGGTCCTGCTCAAGGGTTCCCGGGGCATGGCGCTGGAACGGCTCACACCACTTATCGGGGGAGGAAATAATGGCGTATAAACTGGTGTTCGCCGATGTTTCCATTGACGGGCCGGATAGATCCGATTTTGCCTTTAACGCCGCAATCATCATCCTGTGGGGATTGGGCATTCTTACCCTGTATGTGGCTTCCGCCAATTACGGCCAGCGGCTGTTTGACGACCCGCTGTACTTTGTAATCCGCCAGCTTCTCTTTTCTTTGATTGGATTTTTGTTTTTTTTGTTTTTTGCCCATATTCCGCTGGAACGGATTCGCACATTCCTTCCTGTGCTGGTCATCGGCTCCCTGGCGCTGTGCCTGCTGGTTTTTGTTCCCGGTTTTGGGGTGGAACGGAACGGCGCCCGGCGGTGGATTCAGATTCCTTTCCTCACGGCCGTTCAGCCCTCGGAGACCGCAAAACTGGCGGTAATCCTTTTCCTGGCAAATCTGCTGGCAAAGAGAGGGGAACTGCCCGAAGCCTCGGAAAGCATAACCGCTCCGGTGGCGGGCCTTGTTACCATGGTGCTGGTGATATTTTTGCAGCGCGATTTTTCCACCGGCCTTTTTATTTTGCTCCTGGGCATCATTTTGTTTTTTGCCTCCGGGGTGCGGATAGGCTGGTTCCTGGCTTTCTGTTTCCTGGCCCTGCCAGCCTCTCTGTTCTTTGTGTTTATGGAACCCTACCGGGTGAACCGCCTGATTGCCTTTGTGCGCCCCGAGTTCGACCTCTACGGCCTCAATTATCAGAGCAATGCCGCCCGGATGGCTATCGGCGCGGGAGGTTTGTTCGGCCAGGGAATCGGCGCGGGGCTTACCCAAATCCGGCGGATTCCCGAAGTGCAGGCGGACTACATCTTCGCCGGCTGGTCGGAATCCATGGGTTTTTTGGGAGTCATCTCCTACTTCGTATTGCTTGTTTTCTTTGCCTGCCGGGGATTTGTCATCGCGTTCCGGTGCCCCAATTCCTTCGGTTCCCTGACTGCCTTCGGATGCACGGCGAGTATCTTTTTCCAGTCACTGATAAATTGCGCGGTGGTGTGCAGCGCCCTGCCATCCACGGGTATCCCGCTTCCCTTCTTTTCTTCCGGGGGGTCGTCCATGATTATTACCTTCTGTATGTGCGGTTTGATTGTCAATATATCCCGGATACAAGCCGCGAAGGAGGAATTATGGTAGCGCGGCGAAACGGACAGGCGGCGGTTGTTGAAACTCAAGGCAAGGCAGCAAAAAAAACAGAAAATAAGGCAGGGGCTCTGAAACTCATGGTGTTCCTGCTGTGCATTTTCCTGCTCCTTGAACTGGTCGTGTATCTGGTGATAGTGCCCGGTATGGGGCCGGCAAAGATTTTTTATGAAGGGATAAACCGGTATGTCCCGGAAGATTTAGTCTATCTTCTGGGAGAAAACGGTACAAGGAACTGGTTCCGCTTCGACGCCCGGGCCGCGGCTTCGGCGCTTTCATCTTTTACAGGCGTGGAGTCAGTCGAGGTGGAAAAACATTTTCCCGATTCGGTGACCATCCGGGTGGAGGAACGAACTCCGGTGGCGATGACTCTGGCAACTGTGCAGGAACGTATGGTGCCCGTGATGGTTGACGAGGCCGGAGTGGTCTTCCCGATGGATATCCGGGGTGAGGACAGCGGGCTCCCCTTGATTACAGGGCTTCCTGTGGAAAACCGGGCAGGGGGTATGCGGCTGGACAAACTGTATCAGCCTCTGTTTGGGCAGATTGCCGCCCTCCGTGCGGACAAACGGCAGTATTTTGCCGCTCTTTCGGAGATTCATGTTATCCCCAAAGAGTATGGCACATACGAATTAATTTTGTATCCCGTCTATGGAAAAGTTCGTGTGTTTATGGATAGAAACTTGAATGAAGAAACATTACAGTATATGATGGTGGCGCTGGATGTGGTAAACTCCATGAAGCCGGAAGTTAAGGAAATCGATTTGCGCTACGGTTCGGTTTCCTACCGGACTGCGGCCATGGACGCGGCAGCAATTACAGAGATTGGAGGCAGGTTTGAGCGGTAATATTGTCGGTTTAGATATCGGCACCAGTTATGTCAGAGCGATAATCGGAGAATACTCGGAAAGCGGAACACCGCAGATTACCGGAATAGGGAAATATGTTTCCACAGGGCTCCGGAACGGGCTGGTGGTCAATATCGAATCAACTACCCAGGCTATCAAAGAGGCAGTAGAAGCCGCGGAAATGCTCTCGGGGTTTGTGGTTACCTCCTGCGTAGCCGCTATCGGCGGCACACAGGTGGCAGGGCACAATTCACGGGGGACAGTGGCGATCAGCAGCGGCGAAAAAGGTACCAGGGAAATTTCAAAGCCAGATATCGGTCGGGCCATAGAAGTGGCAAAGGCGGTTAACTTTCCCTTGGACAGGCAGATTCTGCATATCGTACCCCAGGGGTATGCCGTGGACGGACAAGATGGGATAAAAGACCCGGAAAATATGCTGGGGGTGCGGCTTGACGCGATGGTGCATATCGTCACTGCGGCGGTTACTTCGTTGCAAAATGTCCAGCGGTGCATCGTGCGGGCCGGGTATGAGCTGGAACAGGACGGGCTGATGCTCAAAACTCTGGCGGCGACCCAGGCGGTCATGACCGACGAGGAACTGGATTTGGGATCAATCCTGATTGACCTGGGCGGGGGCACCACGGACGTGCTAGTGCTCTACGGCGGCGCTCCGGTCTCCACCCATTCGATTGCCCTGGGGGGAATCAATGTGACCAAGGACATCGCGGTGATGAAGGGTATTTCTTTTAAGACTGCGGAGGAAATAAAACTTTCTTCCGGGTCCTGCTGGGAGAATTATATTGAAGATTCCGGCGATACGAGCGGGGTGGTGATACCCGGCGTGGGCGGCCGTCCGCCTGAGACTATTTCGCGTCTGGAACTCTGCGGGATTATCAAGCCCCGGGTGGAAGAAATCCTCACCTTGGTTCGTCAAGAAGTGAGCCGCAATGCCAAAGGTATTGATACCCTTTCGGGGAACATCGTGCTTACCGGCGGCGGCGCGCTGCTTCCGGGGGTGGTGGAACTGACTCAGCAGATTTTTGACACCGGGGCGGTGCGCATAGGCCTTCCCCCGGCCAATCTGGGAAGTATTTTTGATGAATACCGCAATCCGGAATATGCCACTGCGGCGGGGCTGTTTTTATATGCCAACCGGAAACGGCAGCTTGAGGCGGAGCGGGGCAACAACTATCGTGCCCGCAAAATAACGGGTACTGTATTGGGTGGAAAGATTTTTAATTTTTTCCGGGAATTTTTTTAAGCGCCGCATTTTGCGGACGTTAAAATATGGGTTTGGGAGGATCGAATGTTGGATTTTACTCTGGTTGGGGAAGAAAAAATTAACCCCACAGTTATCAAGGTGGTTGGCTGCGGCGGCGGTGGAAGCAATGCGGTAAACCGGATGATTCAATCAAAGGACAATGCCGTGGAATTTGTCGTCATCAATACGGATTTACAGGCTCTAAATATGTCCCGGGCGGAAAAAAAGATTGGCATCGGAAACAAGCTGACCAAGGGGCTGGGAGCCGGGGGCAAGCCGGAAGTAGGGGAACGGGCGGCCGTTGAGGATGCCGAGGCCCTGACTAACGTGCTCCGGGGGGCGGACATGGTGTTCATTACCGCGGGCATGGGCGGGGGCACCGGCACCGGCGCGGCCCCAGTGGTGGCAAAAATCGCCAAGAGCCTGGGAGCCCTGACTGTGGCGGTGGTTACCAAGCCCTTTAACTTTGAGGGCAGCCGGAAGATGCGGCTTGCCGAAGAGGGAATTATCAAACTTCAGCAGGAAGTGGACACTCTGATTGCCATTCCGAACCAGAACCTGATGAAGAACATCGACAAAAAAACCTCCATCACGGACGCCTTTTTAATCGCTGACGCGGTGCTTTCTCAGAGTGTCTTGGGGATTTCGGACATCCTGACCCGTCCCGGCCTCATCAACACTGACTTTAACGATGTGCGGACCACCATGGAGGGCAAAGGGGCAGCCATTATGGGAACCGGTAACTCCTCGGGGAACAACCGGGCGGTTGACGCGGCCACCGCTGCTATCAACAATCCCATGCTGGAAGATTCCCGGATTGACGGGGCAAAAAATGTGCTGGTCAATATTACCAGCGGAGAAAATCTTGCCTTGTTTGAAATTGAAGAAGTGATGGGGATTATCACTGATACCGCGGACAAGGACGCGCTGATTAAATACGGTACGGTTATTGACCCTGAAATGGAAGACGAAATTTCGGTGACCGTGATTGCCACGGGATTCGGCCATGCTCCCAGCTCTCTCGCTGAGCCGGAGCGGGGCGCTGAAAGCGCAAAGGGTAACTATATGGATTATGGGAGTTATTTGGCGGTCACCAGGAATTCCCTGAAAGAAAAAGGGGCGGGCGCGGCGTCCGGCAAGACGGAAACGGCCGCACCGGCGGCAATGCCCATATCCCGGGAAGCATCTGATTTAGAAACCCCGACGGTTCTCAGAAGAAACACAATTTCCCTTCGGGATGCCGGGTTATCCATGCGGGAACCGCTCCGAGCCGGAGGCTTGCGGCAGCAGGAGTTTGTTTGGAAATGACCGGAGACATTGCCCAGATACTTACTTCTTATTACTCAGACCTGCTTTTGACGGAGCGCAAGGCAAAGCTCACCGCCCAAACCTACCGCCGGTGCCTGAAGCTTTTTTTTGCGTGGTGTGAAAAAAACACCCTTACCTTGGCGGATGTGACGGTGAAAGACCTGGTTTTCTATATGGCAAGCCGCCACGGGGATAATCGGAGCGCCCATACCCGGGCAAAGGACCTAGCGGCCCTGCGCTCCTTTGGAGAATTCCTAGTCAGGAAACGCGTTTGGGCGGAAAACTTCGCTTTGCAGCTTGACAGTCCCCGGCTGGGGCGGGGACTACCCCGGGTATTGTCGGAAAATCAGGTGAATTCCTTTCTGGCAAACATCGCCCTTGACACGCCCATGGGAGTGCGCGACCGGGCGCTCTTTGAACTGATTTATTCCTGCGGTCTCCGGGTGAGCGAGGCGGCGGGGCTCCTGATTGCCAATGTGCATTTTGATGAGCAGATCCTCATCGTGCGGGGCAAGGGGAATAAGGAACGGGTTGTGCCCTTTGGGGACCAGGCAAAACAATGGCTTGCCGAATGGCTCAACGCCTGGCGGTCAAAGCTCACCGGAGACCGGGCGGTTCCCCAGGTCTTTGTCAATTACCAGGGGCGGCCCCTTTCCCGGCAAGGCATTTGGTTCCGCTTTCAGGGGATTGAGGCAAAAAGCGGGGTGTTTGCCAAGGTGCATACCCTTCGCCATTCTTTTGCCACCCACCTGCTTTCTGGAGGCGCGGACTTGCGGAGCGTTCAGGAATTGCTGGGTCACGCGGATTTGTCCACCACCCAGATTTATACCCATGTGACGGAGGAACAATTGAAACAGGCTCACAAAAAATTCTTTCCCGGCCACAACGCGGCGATTCTTCTGTGCGTCTGCGTACTGCTGCTTGCGGGCTGCGGGCCCAGCCCCCGGTCAGTAAAACGGATGCAGATGCTTGAGGAAGGGGTGCGGAATCCTGATAGTATCGAGGAATTAAAAGCGGGGATTCAGCAATATCAGAAGCGGGTGGAAGACATCATGATGGCCCAGAGCCAAATCGGGATTTGGTACAAGATGCTCATTTCCCGGTATCTGGACAGCCAGATGTTCGGCGAGGCCTATGAAGCTTGTCAGCAGGCTATCAAATATTACCCGGCTAACCAGAACCTGTATTATTCCCTGGGCTTGAGCAGCGGGTATCTGGCCAAGTCCATTGTGGAATACCGTAGCTCCGGAGAGCTCGCCCAGAAATACGACTACCTGAAAACTGCCGAGAACGCCTACCTGAGGGCAATCGAGCTGGATGACCGGTATTTCCGTGCCTTATATGCCGTTTCGGTGCTCTATGTGTTCGAACTGGACGAGCCGGAAAAGGCGGTCCCCCATCTGGAAAAGGCCGTCACCATTGAGAAGCGGAATACCGACGCCCTGTTTCTTCTGGCCCGGGCCTATTACATGACCTATGACTTTGACAAGGCCGCGGTCCTGTACGACACGATTATGGATATAACCACCTTGCCGGAGAAAAAGGCCGAGGCCGAGGCAAACAAAAAAATTGTGCTGGACGCGGCTTATGGGGGATAAGCTCCCGCTTGCACTGGCTCTCTCGGAAATGACCTTTCTGACCTTCCGGGAGAAGCGGGTTCTGGAAGAAAAGCTGGGGGGCTTGGCGGATTTGGCCGCCCTGTCCCTGACCGATATTGCCCGCCTGATTGGGCGACGCACCCGGGCCAGGGCGTGGAACAGCAGCGGTCTGGAACAGCGTATGGAGCAGACCGCGCGGATTATGGAACTCTACGAAATCCGGGCGGTTCTGCACGACGGCCCGGAGTATCCGGCGCTATTGGGCGAGCTGTTTGACCCGCCGTATGCGTTGTTTGTGCGGGGGGATGCGGGGATTTTGTCGGCCCCCTGCGTGTCCGTGGTGGGCACCCGGAAGCCCGGTCCCGAGGGGGCGGAAGGGGCATACAAGTTTTCCGAAGCGGCCGCTGAAGACGGCTTCACCGTGGTGTCCGGCCTGGCCTTCGGCATTGACGCCTGCGCCCACAAAGGGGCGCTGGCGGGGCAGGGAAAGACCGCCGCGATTCTGGCCGGGGGCGTGGA
>JAITOJ010000003.1 GCA_031290005.1 Treponema sp.
TCTTCCGTCCTGTTTTCCCTGTGTTCCGTGGTCTTCCGGGCGGACATTGCCGTTGCCGCGTTCCCCCTGGCTTTGGTCTTTACCGGTGCCGCCGGCTGGTTTGCCTGCAAATCCCTGCTGGCTGACGGCAAAGCCGCGGTGCTGCCGGCGGTCAGAAAACTCTTCCAATACCTGCCGTTCGCGCTGCTGGCCGCCTTTGTGCTCCGCCGGGCCGGGGAAAAGGGTACGCCCTTCTGGCTCGACGCGGTTTCCGTGGCGCTCTGGCTGGTGGCGTTTGTTACGTCCCTCCTGGCGTTATATTACCTCAACGACAAACGGGTATTTGCCCGTAATCCCGCGCTTGCCGCGTCCCGTCCGGTGGACTACGGCAAAAGGCCCGCCGGAGCCGCCAGGGTCGTCTACGAGGCAGTCGGCTGGATTGACGCCCTGGTGCAGGCGGTCTTCATGGTCACCCTGATCCACCTCTTCATCGTCCAGCTCTACGAAATCCCCTCGGAATCCATGGTGCCCGAGTTCCTTATCCGCGACCGGGTGGTAGTCTTCAAAACCCCCTCGGGATCCCGCTTTCCTCTGTCCGACGTGGGCCTGCCGCGCTTCCGGGGCTATAACCGGGGGGACATCGTGGTCTTCCGAAACCCCCATTACAGCCAGGAACGGAAGTCGGAGGTCAAAACCTTCGTGTCCCAGCTTGTTTTTATGATTACCTTTACGGCGGTGAACCTGAACACCGACGATGAGGGCAACCTCAAGGCCGACCCTCTGGTCAAGCGCGTTACGGGCCTGCCAGGGGAGCAACTGATGATGCAGGATGGGGTGCTCTACGCCCGCCGTTCCGGGGAGCGGGCCTTCGCCCCCGTGGCCGATGATGTCCGCTGGGCGGAGTGGAATGTGGCGGGCCTGCCCTCAAACCTCAAGAATGCCGTCCGCTCCGTGCCCTTGTCCCAGGCCCAGTACGATTCCATGGCCGCCTGCGAGGCTGAACGGAACGCCCTGTCTTTTGCCCGGAGCCGCACCGAAGCGCAGAGCCTTGCCCGGCGTTTTACCGAACTCCGAGGGCAAATCGCCGCCGCCAGCCAGGGCGCTCCGGCTGACCCGGCGGCTTACCGCACCCTGATTCCCCAGGCGGATATGTTTGAGTACAGCCTGTTCCGCAACAACGACGCCCTCACCTGGAAGCTCCTTTCCGCCGAGGGCGGCGATGTGTGGTTCAACGATTTTATGACGAGCTGGCTTGCCGCCGTACCGGAAGATTTTTTCTCCGGCGCGCACCCCGCTCCTGACGCGTCCCGCGAAGACGCCCTCATGGGCGGCAGCCTGTACGCGGACGCCGGCTTCCGGCTGAACCTGATGGTCAAGCTTGCCCTGGGCGGCTTGGTGGTGCGGAACGCGGAATTCTACGCGGAACGCCGCTCCGCTTCCACCTGGAGTGCCGACCCCGCCCTGCAAGAACTCTACGTCAAAGCGGAAATGCTCAACAACTACGTGTTTCTCCTGGACCGGCGGAACATGCCCGTCTTCCCCGCGAATGGCCCTGACGGCAGCCCCCAATATATCCCGGAAAACCAGTTTTTTATGATGGGCGACAACCGGTTTAATTCCCTGGACATGCGCCACTCCTACGAGGACACCTTTGCCCCCCTCAGCAGCCTGGACCCCCTGCCGGTGATGTACTACACCAACATGGCGCCCCAGTCAGTGGCGGCAAAAAGCATTCTGGGCACTCCGGTGCTGCGGGTGTGGCCAGTCAAGCGGTTTGGCGTGCCAGGGTTGACAGGGAAAGAGTAAAGATAGGGAAGGGTAAAGACAGGTAAATGGCGCTCAAGGGTTTTATGTAAAATTATTTCTGGGCCGCGCCTGAATGCCGGTTAATCTCCACAATACGCCATTCGTCCTTTTGCAGCCGAAGCCGCAATTCGTCGGTAATCTCGTGACCTTCGGGCATGATCAGTTGTCCGGACGGGTCTTGCTCTGAAATCCCGGCGGTCTCTTCTGAATCGACGCTGGAAGGAAGCCACAGCCAGTAAGATGCCCAGAAACGCGCTTCTCCGTCACCAAGGCCGCTGTTCAGTTCCTCAATATGCAAACCGGTAACGCCGGTTACAATAATTCCCCGGGGAACCGGCGTCCCGCCCTCATCCAGCCAGGCCTGAGCGGGGATTGCCGAGACATTCATTTCATAAGACATCCGCACCCTGCTGAGGACATAATAGTTGGTAATCAGGTCGATGTCGCCCTTTCCGGCCTTGCCGACAACGCAGTCCTCCATTCGGGCATGGTCAAGATTGCCGATTGCTTCATAATAAGTCTGAATGACCTCAAAGGGCGTCATACCTTTTGTGGAAGGAGATTCTTGCCGGGAGCGGGCAATGCTGAAAATCACCAGTCCAAGAGCAAACAAGGCCGCAAAAATCCCGGCAATAACCGCCCTGTTCCGGCGCACGAAACGGGAGACCGTGACAGCCTGTTTTTTCCGCTTCAGAAACCGCTCCCGCTCAAGAGCGATTCGTTCTTCCGCGCCCGGCGGTAATGGCGAAAAAAATGAATCCCATGCCTTTGCACCAGGGGGTTGCAATAAATCCCGCAGTTTCTCTAATTCGTGCCCTGAATCTTCCCGGCGGCCCATCCCCCGTGCGTCCAGCGCTTTTTCTATGAAGGCGGCGATACCCGCGTCCAACCCGGCTGCCGCAAGGCTCAAGGGGATATAATTGTTTTCCCGCATATCCTGACCCAGAACACCGCGCTCTCCATTCTGATAAGGAGGGAATCCGGCGAAAATCCGGTATGTCAAAGCGGCGGCGGTAAAAGACGCACCCCGAAACCCTTGCAAAGAAGGATTAACCCAGCGCGCAGCGCCTTGCAGGAACGAATCCCTGTCTCCGGCATCAAGACAGAGCCTGTGTAACCGTTCCGGGGCAAAGAATAGTGCGCCGTTTTCCGCGACCAGGGCCCCTGCGGGCCAGAGTACGGGCAGATTTTCTTCCCCAAGGGAAAGAATGGCCCCAAGCCAGTACCGCAGAGCGTCCAAAGCCCGGTCTTTGCGCGAGCTTTCTTCAAGCAGGACATCAAGCCGCTCGCCGGCAAAGTGAGGGCCATAAACGACCATCGTTCCTTCCTGCTCGGCTGTTCCTTCGGGTTTCCAGATTTCCCGTTTTCCATCGGGGCACACGATCACGCCGGTTTCGGCGAGAACTTCGGCCCCCTTTGAACGGGCAAAGACTGCCGCGGTTAAGCCGGTATCGAATCCCAGCGCCGGATTTCCCTCCTGGTCAAAAATATCTGTTTGTTCTTTCATTTTTTTATAACCCTTTGGATTATTCTCGAAAAGACTCTGATGCGCGGCGCGCTTTGATTTCGTTTGAATAGATGATAATCGAATTTGCCGGGAGCCAGCCCTTGTCAAAACCATACCAGACTGTGCTGCCGGAAGCGCCGGGCACAATGACCTGCCCGGTTACTTTTTGAATGTCCCCGCGCCGGCCATAACCGGATACCGGGGCGGAAAAATCGCTTGCGGACCGGAATGTAGCGTATGGATCGCTGACAACCGCCCATTGTACGCCGTACTCCAGCCCTTTTTCGAACACCGACACATCAACCAACGTGTCCGCGTTTTTTGGCGTACAAGCGGCGAACAGCAAGACCACGGTCAGGCAAAACGCCGGGCGGAACAGCGCTTTTTCAGGAAATTCAGCGCGCATATTACAAAAACAGCGTTTTGGGGAAAATAAAATGCAGCGCCGCAATGGTAATACAGGCAATCCCAATGTACTTTGCTCCCTGGCGAAACACCATATCAACACCATGGGGCAGATTAACCTCAATGGACGTGGTGGAAGTAAAATAATCCAGAAGCAGGGTGCACGCGCCCGCTATCCCCGCAAGTGCGGGCAGTAAATCTCCAAACACCCGAACAGAACCCGCCACCACAAACAGCTTCAGGATACCCACCAAACCGGACGCAAGGCCCAGAACCAGCCGAAAGGTCTTGTTTTCGAAAAGCGCCGGGTCGTCAATAGAAATTGCCTTGCCAAATTGGACATCTCCGGCAGGCTGCTCTTTTCCAAAGGAGAAAAACAGCACCAATCCGGTAAGCACATTTAACAGCACGGATAACAGATAAAATTGCAGCATATTTCCTTCCTTAAATAAAATTTATTTTTGGATGACCTTTGCCCTGAGCGTTCCGGTTTCCTGCCGGATAGTCAGGGAAACATCAACTTCGAGTATACCATAATCCGCGGTTGTTGTCCGCAAAAATTCCTGTTTCCCCTCATAAATTCCCCGGATATTCACCAAATTAAGGAATTCCCTGTCCTGTCCGTAAAAAGTGATATGCGCGTCTACCGGCAAGGGCCCGTTTATCCCCTTGGCCGTTTCTTTGAGCTTCAGACTCACGTACACGCTGCCGTCAAACGAAAAAACGGTCAGTTCCGCTGGAATCCCGGCAACTGTGACGGAGGAATCATTCAGCACGGTCAGGGACATCACGATGATAATGGCGCACAGGGCGATAATAGTTACAAACAGTACCCGGGAAACCCGGGTGGCAACCAAAACTTTGAACAACCCCTTAACAGGCCGCCCGCTTTTGCCCGCATAGTAATCCCGCACGTTCTGCGGAGCCGAAGTGAGGCGTTCCTCCCGGTTATAGTAAAACACCAAGGGCTTTTCGCCCTCCGCGTATCCTTCCAAGTCTTTGAGGCTCACCGCAGGTTCCCCAGTAAAATATCTGAGCGCCACCACACCACAGAAGCGGATTCCTCTCCTGCCAGGATTGCGGAAATAATCCCTTCCGAAGAAAGGGAAAAAGAATAATAAACCAAACCGGCGGAATCTACGTCCAGGTGGCGCTTTTGAATCCGGCCTCCGGCTTGCTGTATCATCTGCAACAGATACCCGGTATCATCGGGGATGATAAAAAAGAACCACCCCGATTCGGTTTGGCCGAGAAAATCATAGGCCTGCCGGTAAACCGCCTGGGCTGCTTTGTCTCCCTCCCGCTCAAAAGGCGGAATCACGACCGGATCTGTGAACTCTCCGGTTTCAACCTCCAGGGTATACATCAGTGTCCGGTCATATTCAATGCTGTATTGCACTTTGGACTCTTGGTCAATCAGGCTCTGGTAATAATCAATGGCAAGATAGAACTTTTTTTCGGAACAATCGGGAATCACTTTTTTCAGGGACACGTAGGACTCTCCATCATTTTCTCCGGGCACGGGCTTTGGAAGGTCAGCCTGATTTATAGGTATGGTATACAGCAAAAAACCCGAAGGAGAATACCAATATGCCAGCATACCGGTTCTGATCTGGCAGACCACTACCAGTTCATTATTCCGGGTGATGAAAATGTCTTTAATGAACGGAAACGGCACTCCTCCAAGCCCCTGCTGCCCCACATAGTCCAGGAAGGTTCCTCCGCTGGAAAACCGCAGCACCACCTGGGAAAGCAGCAACTGCCGGTTTTCGTCCCGCTGCTGCCGTTCGGGCGGAAGCTGGTCAGCCACATAGACGTTTTTTTGGGAATCCACCGCGGTAAATCCGGGATTATTGAAGGGATGGTGAACCGCGGTCTGGGGCGACATTACCCGTGTCCCTTGATTCGGCGTCTGGGCCTCAAAGGCCGGGACGGGATTGGTTTCAGGATTGTAATACAAGGTAAGCAAGTCTCCGTAGGAATTAAACTGCATCACCTTTTGAGCTTCCCCGTTGGCAATATAAAAAAGCCCTTCACGCATAGTGATATGGGTATTTATCTCTCCCGGGGATGCCAAATCAAACAGATTAAGCTCATCCTCAAAGCCGCCGTACTTGAGGGTAAAACGGTTTTCCCGCCGCAAGGCAGTGACTTCAGTTTTTTGAGAACAAGCAAAGAAAAGCAGGAGAAACAATAAACCGACTTTTTGGCCGGAGCGCGGGAAAGCAAGGCGTCTCATGGAAGAGGTTATACCATATATTCAGAGAATAGTTAATAGTGTGGATTGCACCAGTTCGCAATTCGGGATAAAAAAACCTTTTCTAGCAAACCCTCGAACAATAGGTTACCACATTTTTGGCTTAAAGCTCTTTGGCATTTCTATCTTTACCGTATCCCCGCTCTGTTCGATTACATAAAACCCATTTTTGACGGCGTAGTCCCGCGTGTCTTTCCGTACTACCGCACCGGCAACGGCTCCCAGCAGTTTTCGCGTATCCCCATGTTCGTTCCCGTAGTCGTGCAGTATTTTCATCCGTTTAAGATGATCGTTCACATCTTTTTGCAGCAATTTTCCCTTTATTTCCACCGCCATCACATAGTCCCCATTTTCCAGCCACACGTCCACTTCCGCCAACGTAATGCCCTCGGTATCCTTGAACTTCACCTCACACGAGGACTTGGTGAACGTATAGTGCAGGTCGCGAAACTTTGCCACCAAGTTGGGCGCAACCAGATTTGCCGCCAATTCCCCAAAACTGTGATGCAAGCCTCCCATTTGCTTACCCAAGTCCTTTATCAGCGCGGCATTTTCCTTGATGATCCGGTCCGTTTCCGCAATCATCCGGTCGTGTTCAGCCTTACTTTCCTGAAACTTCTTGTCCGTCTCTTGCGACATTGCCTGAAACTTCTTGTCCGTTTCCTTCATCTGCTCTCTCGTTTCCATCATTGCTGCCCAGACATCCTGAAACGTCAGCCCCATCTGCGGCTGCCTCATCTGTGTGTTTGCTGTCATAAATACCTCCGTTAAGGTGTGTAGTATATCGCGTCTTACCCAAATCGTCCAGTCTTAACAGCCCCGTATTAAGACCCTTAACACGCCCGTATTAAGACCCTTATTAGCCTCGTAATAAGACCCTTATTAGCCTGGTAATAAGACCCTTATTAGCCCGGTAATAAGACCCTTATTAGCCCGGTACTAAGACCCTTATTAGCCCGGTAATAAGACCCTTATTAGCTTCGTAATAAGACCCTTATTAGCCCGGTAATAAGACCCTTATTAGCTTCGTAATAAGGGTCTTATCAGCCTCGCGTGAACGCGATTAGAAAGACACCAAGCCAGTAGTCCAAGCATAGTCTCCAGTATAGGAATTCCCCACACAGAGAGTCTTGGAGCCTGTTCCGTACAGGGCCGCTTTAGCTGTGCTGTCAAGCAGGATGTAGTACGTGTTCGCGCTGATAGCAGCCTGGCTGGGGGATTCGTTTTTTACCGTTGTGTTATAGGCGATGGTCCCCAGAACTCTATAGCCACCGTCATAATAATAGACCGTAACGCCTACAACCCAAGACGTGGGGTTACCAGCTCCGTTGGTTAACTCGACTATCCCCTGAGTAGGCACAGACAGACCGCCCAAGGTCGAATAACTGACAGCGCTAGCACTACCAACAATTGAGTAGGCCGTTGTCGTTATCGTCGAGTGGAGACCACTCACGCCCTGATACGTATTCTGCGGTTTCTGCTCTCCGCTCGTAGATTCGGTCCTCAGGTAAAGGGTATCGCTGCCCAAAGTCCTGAGCTTGTTAAGCGCGGCAGCGTTCAGGGACACGTAATAGCTGTTCGCCTGAACCGCGGCAACGGTCGGCGAGCCGGGAATTCCTACTGCCCTATAAGCGATAGTCCCCAGCTCCTCGTAGTCGCCACTGGCACTAATCAGATACAGCTTGGCATCCTTGAGAATCGGATAATAATCGTTCCCAGTGAGGATAGTCAGAGTAGCCGCATTCTCATTACCAGACAGCACAAGACTGGGTGAAGCGTTGTTGCTGATTGTTGCATACGCCGTTGAGGGCTGCACCGGAGTAGACCCATCACTATCAATAACCTGTCTTACGGTCGCGAACTTGGTGCCGCCAAAGACTGCGGTGGAATACAAATCCACATAGTACTGATAGTACTTGCCAGTCTCCACCTCGGTATCCAAATACTCATAACTGAAGCTGTCAGACTCAAACAACTCCTCGGTCACAATCTTCGTCCAGCCCGTACCAATCGGTACGCCGAATGCATTGGTTTCGCTTCTCCAAACATCCGCTGTAAGGTCTGCGCTGTAAAAACCGTGCTCGTTGCCGGCTCTGCCGCTCACACTAACGCTCAATTCAATGGCATACACGGTATCTTCCGCCGGTCGAGGCGCAATGCTCCAATTTGCATTCAGTGCGGTTGCGTAGCCAAAGGCCTGCGTGGTGATATCCTCGGTAATGCCGTTCTTTTCGACCGTCAGCACATACTCCGTATCTTTCAATACGTCAATACCGTCGGCGTCGATAAACACCGCATAGTCCGCGTCAGCATTGGCCTTCGCGTCCACTACGGTCTCGGTAACGACATCGTGATCCTTATCCGCATAGACCACCCGGTTCAGCGTATAGGCCGCGTCCTTTTCCTTGAGCACTTCCAGCTTATACGTCAAGTATTGGGAGGTACTGCCCGCTTCGGTAGCATCATCAATATAGGTCGGGCTGCCAATGTAGCCGGTCACCTTCGCAATACCCCAATACTGGTACGGCGCTTCGGTCAGACCCAGGGCATCGTTCACAGCCCTGATGCGGTACACAAAGGCTTTGTCAACCGGCGCCGTGTCTTTAACTTCAAACGTGATGGGCGTCCCGTCGATTTCCTTCTGCGCAGCCGTAACCGTTGTCCAAGCGCCGGTAAACACGATAGATGAATAATCATACACCGCGTCAGTAGCAACACTGTAGGCCGGGTCAACCTCCCGCTTTTCAAGCACGTATGCCAGAGCGTCCAGGTTCTTGTTCCAGGTCAGCGTTACTTTGTCATCCGCGCTGGTACCACTGCGGCTAGAAGCCACAGCGAAGCCGGTGATTGCCAACCGCCCAAGCAGGGAATCCTTGGACTGGGCAAACTTCAACGCGGCGCTTGACTTTTCAGTCCCCGCCACTGCGTACACGGCATACACATAGTGTTTGGCCGCGTCAGTCGTGGCGTCCACCAGGGTGTAGCTGTTGCCGTTAAAGACCGGTGCGGTGGTGATGGGCGCCCAAGTAATAGGCCCGTTAAATGCGGAGAGACCGATGGTTTCACCATCGTAGTGGGTGCCGCGATCGCCGGTGAATTCAGCGCGCTGGACTTCATAGCCCGTAGCGGCCGCTATCGGATTCCATGTCAGCTTCACATCCTTGTCAATCGTGCGGCTCAGGCTTAACGCCACCGTTCCCGGAGTAAAGACCGAGCTGGGCAAGGTCTGGGGGGCTGACAGGATGGACGTAATGCTTCCAGCGGTGGCGATAACGTAGTATCTCCACTGTTCGCCGGCGGTATGGTCAACCCCATAGGAAGCAGCGGTAATGCTTTCCACAAACGCGTAATCGCTGGTCAGCACGCCGTTTTTCACCGGAGCCCTGTACACGTCATAACCCGTTGCGCCGGAGACTACGCCCCAATACAAGATATACGTGTTGTCGTTTCCAGAGAGGTAGTTTATTGAAGGCGCGCTCAGGTAAGACGGACTCAAGGTAGCTGAAACAACCTGTTCAGACCGGACGGCTCCATTCGTGGCCACCACACTGTATTTTTTCCCTTCCAGAACCGGCACGGTGTCCTCATAGGTAGTTACCGTAGTCGTCCCCAGCAGAGTCCAGCTTCCAATGCCGTCGTCATAGGCCGCGGAAGACACCTCGTATCCAGTGGCGTTGGTCACCGCTTGCCAGGCCAGCGTAACTTTTGTCTTGTCCACAGCACCCCGTGTCACAGTAGCACTAGAAATGTTGCCAAGCGTAGCGCCCGTCACGGCAAACGGAGTAGCGCTTCCAGACCGGGCGACGGTTCCATTCGTAGCCACCACAGCATACCTTCTGCCTTCCAGAACCGGTACGGTGTCCTCATAGGTGGTTCCCGTAACCGACCCCAGCAATGCCCAGCTTCCCGTAGCACCGCCGTCATAGGCTGCGGAATACACATCGTATCCAGTGGCGCCGGCCACCGCCGACCAGGTCAGCGTAACTTTTGTCTTGTCCGCAGTCCCCCGTACCGCGCTGCCATTGCTAACAGCGGCAAGCGCATTGGAAACAGGAAGATCCTTCGTCACCGCCGCGCCGCTCACGCTGGCATAATACCCGTTTTGCCACTTGGCTTTTACCGTCACCGACACGGAAGTGCCCGAGGTCAGGGGGAAGGTAATTTGCTGCTTTGGCGCAAAGTATTTATCCGCGGATTTCTCGCCGTTGGAGCGGGTGCCATCGACCAGCGAAACAGCCGCAAAGGGATACTGTCCATTGGGAGTAGAAACGGTATATTCCGCCTCGTAATCCACAAAGGAAGGAACCGTTGCGTTTGTCCACTGCACCACCACCACATTCTTTTCCACAGTCACCGTCGCGTTGGGCGCGGTTACCGGAGAACTGGCGGGAATCGTCGCGGTAATCTCATTGCTGTTCGCGGAACCGTTGTAAATAACGCCGTCCTCCGCAATGGACCGGTTGGGCGATGTGAGGCTCTTGGCGATAATGGTATACCGGTACTTGTGGCCGTCAATCAATTGATTGGCAAAACCAACAATATCGACATAATAGCCGTCAGCCGCCAGCTCTGCCACCGTCGTGGTAATCCCGGTCGTCGTATCCTTGCGGACAACTTGGTATTTGGCAGCATCCTTAACCAGGTCCCAAGTAACCAGGTTTGCTCCAGGGTGTGCGGCGGCCTTCACGTTTCCCGGCGCCGCAAGACTCGGTATTGCGTTGGGGTCAATTGTTGTAGCGACCTCTTCGCAACCCATCACAAGCAAGGCTGAAACCGCGAATAACGCGGCCAGTCCCGCAATCAGAGTTTTTTTCATAAAACTCTCCTTAATGAAGAAATACGGCCCAAATTGAACCGTGTAACCATATCATATATGGTTATGTTAGTAAAAGTAACACCATTAAATATTGTTGTCAAGTACCCGGAAAGAAATATTTACTTTATTTTTGAATTTATAAGGCTGTTTCAATGACCGATATTAGACAAGTCTTGGCGGCAAACATGAAGCTGTACCGGAAAGCCCTTGGGCTGTCCCAGGAAAAACTTGCCGTAAAAATAGACGCCGCAAAAAATTATATCGCCCTGATTGAGGTGGGAAAATCACTGCCATCCGCAAAAATGCTCGAAAAGATAGCCTTCGCCCTGGAAATAGACACCCCGGAATTATTTATGGTTGAGCAGGCCCAGGTGCGCCTGCGGGAAAAACGCTACAAAACAATCCTGGCGGACATCGAAACCCTCATCCAAAAACAATTGACAGACCCCTTGTAGTTCCCACAAATCCATTTCTCTGCTATACTCTGACCATGACTAATGCGGTAAGAAAAACGGAGCCTTGGGCTGCCATAACGCCTGCGGTTTCCTTTGATGATGGGCAGCGTTACACCTATGCCGACTACAAAAAGTGGGATGATACTGTCCGCCGCGAGCTTATCAGCGGGCGGGTCTATATGATGAGCGCTCCCACCGGAGGCCATCAGGGGATTAGCATGGAAGCATCCCGCCAATTCGCTAATTACCTGCGTGGGAAACCCTGTCGTGTGTTTTCCGCCCCTTACGATGTGCGGCTTTTCGCGTCCCCGGAGGGGGCAGATGACGAGAGTGACCGGGACATCGTACAGCCGGACATTTCCATAATATGCGACCGAAAAAAACGGCGCCCCGATGGGTGTCACGGCGCGCCGGACCTGATTGTTGAAATTCTGTCCGAGTCAAACCGCTCCCCTGACATGCTGCTCAAATTCAACAAATATCTGGAAGCCGGGGTACGGGAATACTGGGTAATTGACCCGGCTGAAAAAATCCTTATGGTGCACACCCTGGACGAAAAACCCGAAGGGAATCAATACTATACCACCGTGTACGAGTCCGCCGCCAAAGTAAAAGCGGGGGTTCTTGAGAATTGCGTGATTGACTTGGCTGACGTATTTGCCGCTGGAGCGGAAGAGGCTTCTTGATTTGCGGTAAGAAAATTGGAGGCAGTATATAACACTGACAAAAGAAGAACTGAAAGCCGACCTGGCTATTCGAGTTCAGGCAATCGCCCTTGAAAACGAGGGCAAACATGAGGAAGCAATGGCCCTTCGCAAGGCAAAACTTCCCCTGGAACCACATCTGGCAAAGATATGGAAAGAAAAGATAGGGCTGGAGGCGTTACTACAGCAAGGCTATGACCTGTCATTAGTGGAGGCGAAGTATGGAAAAAATTGGCTTAGGCATTGATATGACAGACGCGGTAGGGTTTATCTTCCGTGGCCGCCTGGGGCTCATCACCGATGGGCAGGAACACGAGGGCCGCCTTACCTTTGAAAGCGGCATACGGCAGGCCCACAAGGTTTTTGCCGAGGCCCGAGCCTCGGAGGACCCGGAATTGATGCTGCTGGCGGAATACACCTATATGAGCCAAACGCTGGAATACGCCACCGAAAGGGATACGGTGGGTCGTTCCCGCGCACAGGCCGTTTCACGTTGCCATGCTCGCCCACAAGGCGCGGATAATGAACAGCATCAGCATGATAGGCGTGAACCCGCTGGACGTAGACCTTGCGGAATCGCGCCATGCCGCCACTGTTACCGCCCAGCACGTATATTGGGAAAAACAACAGGCCATATTGTGTGAAACTTGAAGAAATCCAAACTCCCGTGACCGCGCTCTCCGGCGTGAAAGACAAAACTGCCGCAAAACTCGCCCGGCTCGGTGTCTACACCGTGGGCGATTTGCTGGCCCACTATCCCCGCGACTGGGATGACCGGACAGTGCGCCTTCCCCTGGCGGAATACGGCAGTACAGGCGGACAAAAGGTGCATACCATTGCCCAGGTTATGGCTCACCTGTGGTTTGGATACGGCAAAACCAGAACCCTTAAAATTAAAATAGCAGATGAAACTGCCGAAGCTGAACTGGTGGCCTTCAATCGCCCGTTTCTGGAGAAAATGCTTCCGGTGGGGGCGATTATCGCCGTAACCGGCAATTTTGATTATCGCTACAATGCGATTCAAAGTACCGCTTTTGAAACCGAACTCATTGCCCGTGAGGGTTCCCTGGATTCCTACGGCGCCGCCAAAGTGCCTGGCTCCGGGGTGTTCCCGGTGTATCCTCTGACTGAAGGGGTCACCCAGGGACTGCTCCGCCCGCTGATTCAGCAGGCCCTCCACAAATATGGCCGGGGCATCGAAGGCGACACGCCGTCAGCCATCCTTGCCAAGCGGGGCCTGATGTCCAAACAGGACGCTCTCTGGGCCATCCACTGCCCGCGCTCCTATGACGAAGCCCAGTCCGCCCGGAAAAGCCTGATTTACGAAGAACTTTATCGCTTCCAATGCGGCCTTGCCAAACGAGTGAAAGAACGCCGCGCCTTGCCCCCCGTGGTATCAAAAGCCGATTTTTCGCCCCGGCAAAAGAAACTGCTGAAATTGCTGCCCTTCACCCTCACGGACGGCCAGCTTAAAGCAATTGCGGAAATCAACGCTGATATTGACGCGGGCTATAAGAGCCGGAATGACCGGCTGACGGGAGAGCCGGAGCAGGGTGCGGCCCCGGTGTATACCATGGCCCGGCTGCTTCAGGGGGACGTGGGTTCAGGCAAAACCATGGTTGCTTTTTTTGCCTGCCTGCGTACGGCTGATTGGGGCGGACAAAGCGCGCTCCTGGCCCCCACGGAAATCCTTGCCCGCCAGCACGCGGAAAATGCCGCCGCGCTGCTTGCCCCCACGGGCGTCCGCCTGGCCTATCTCACCGGTAACCTGAAAGCCCAGGGCCGGGGGCCGCTTTTGAAAGCTCTGGCGGAAGGCGGCGTCGACCTGGTTATCGGCACTCACGCGCTTTTTTCAAAGGCTGTACAGTACCGGGATTTGCAGCTTGCAATCATCGACGAACAGCACCGGTTCGGGGTGTTGCAGCGGAACGCCATTATCGAAAAAGGCCGGAAGCCCTTTGCGCCCCACCTGATGATGATGAGCGCCACTCCCATTCCCCGCACCCTGGCGCTTACGGTTTTCGGCGACCTGGATGTGTCGGTGATTGCCCAAATGCCCGCCGGAAGGCTGCCAATCAAGACCTTGCTTGCCCGCATGGGGAACGAACAAAAGGTATACGACTATGTGCGGCGGGAATTGGCCGCGGGACATCAGGCCTATTTCGTATATCCCCGGATTGAGGAAACGGATGAAGATGATACCCCGGAGCCGGAGCTGGCTTTTGCCCAGCGGAGGCTCAAAGGAGCGGAGGAAATGTACGCCTTCCTTTCCGGACAGGTCTATCCCGAATTTCCCGCCGCGCTCATTCATTCAAAAACCGGCGAGGACGAACAGGCCGCCATTCTGGATGGCTTCAAGCAGGGCAAAATCAAAATCCTGGTGGCCACCAGCGTAGTGGAAGTAGGGGTGGACAATCCCAATGCCACCTGCATGGTTATTGAACACGCAGACCGCTTCGGCCTGGCGGCGCTGCACCAGCTTCGCGGCAGGGTGGGGCGCGGGAGCGCCCAGTCTTACTGTTTCCTGGTTTACGGCGCGGCTTTGAGTGAAACCGGCAAAGAGCGCATGAAAGCCCTGCGGGAAACCACTGATGGCTTTATCATTGCCGAGGAAGACCTCCGCCTGCGCGGTCCCGGCGAAATGTCGGGTATCCAGCAGTCCGGCTATCTGACCCTGGGAATCGCCGACCCTATTCGTGACCGGGAACTGCTTGAGATGGCCAGGGAAGACGTTTTTGAAAATCTCCCCGGCGGTATGGAATAAACTGTTTTGTGGTTTTGGGCGCTGGCGGGCTTGAACCGTCGACCCTTTGGTTGTGACCCAAATGCTCTCCCAGCTGAGCTAAGCGCCCGATAAACGGTGAAAAGGATTATAGCACAAAGCGTATAACCTTGTCAAATGGTTCGGCAAAATATACAATACAAAAGCATGAAAATAAAAACTGGAAAATCACCTGTTTTTTTGTTTTTTCTCTGTATAATTCCGGTCATTCTGTTTATGTCCTGTCAGACCGCCAAACCTGAAGGGAAAATAGATATGCGCGGGGTAAGTATTTTCTCCCAAAATGGACAAAGCAGAAGTATAAAATCCGTTGCCTATAGTCCCGACGGTCGGCGTATCCTCGCGGGAATGAGTATCGGGGTTATCAACATATGGGATGCGGAACAGGGCAGAATGGCGTCCCGCATCAGCGGGTATGAAACCGGGATTACCCAGGCGATTTACAATCCCGACGGGACCAGAATTCTCGCTGCTTCCGGGGATGGTATTATTCATTTGTGGGACGCCGGAAGCGGACGGGGGCTTTTCAGTCTTATCGGGCACACCAGCAATATTACTTCTCTGGCCTACAGCGCCGATGGCAGCCGCATTGCGTCCGCGTCTTCCGACAGAACCGTGCGGGTTTGGGACGCCCGCCGGGGAACAGAACTCCAGACGCTTACCTGGCATACCGATACGGTAACCGCTGTGGCGTTCAGTCCTGACGGCAGATATGTGGCTTCCGCTTCCAGAGACAAAAGTTTTTATGTATGGGATACGGTAACCGGGCAGCGGCTTATGAATGTGAATGAAAGACAAGGGATGTATTCCTTGGTCTACAGTCCCAATGGGGCTCGTCTGGCCGCGGGGCTGGAAAACGGCGCGGTCAGCATCTGGGACGTAAGCCAGGGCAGAAGAACCCTCTATCTGCCCGCCCATACCGGCCCGGTGCTCTCGATTGCCTATAGCGCTGATGGCAGCCGTATTGTTTCCACCTCTTCCGACGGAACAATCAAAGTATGGAATGCCGAAGACACGCAGATAATCGAACTCAATCAGCGCCTGTTGTGGGATAAAACTGCCCACCGGGGCAGCGTATTTTCCGTATCCTTCAGCCCCAACGGAAGGAGTATTGTTTCCGCCGGAGAAGACCTGACGTTCCGGGTCTGGGACGCCGCCACAGGGGATGAAATTGCCCGGTTTATCGACTTCGTGACCGATGAATGGGCCTGTATCACCCCGGATAACTACTACGCCGCTTCTTCAAACGCGGAGGCTCATCTCCGCGTCTACACGAACCAGCGGATTGAATTGATGAATAACTACAAGGCATTTTTTTTGCAGCCCTTTATTGTGGCTGACCGGCTCACCGGAACCTTTGCCCGCAACCGGTATTAGGAAAAGATTTTTTCTCTCCTAATACCAGAGCCGGATTGTTTCCAGACGCGAACGGTGCAGGGATTTCAGTAGCAAACTCCGGGTTTCTTCATCATAAACATACCCGGAAGAGTTATAGCTTTCAAAGCGCGGGTCGGTCCGGAAGGGAATGTTGTAAATCTCAATACTCCTGAACGCAGACATATGGCTGAAAATAATATAATTGATTTCTCCCAACGGATAGTCGATGGTGAGTGTGATATTCTGTCCCGTATCAGTTTGATATGAAATCAACGATGCCACTGTCCAAGCGCACAGCGGGCCGGATGGAAGGCTGGCAATAAATACAAGCCGGGGATAAAATGGATTATGCCGGCTAATCAGCGGATACAATTCCCCCAACAGCATGAGACCGAATTCGCTTTCATGCCCCGAACATACCGAACTGATAACCATCTGTCCGGCGTTTGTATAGACTGCTGATTGAACCGCATCGCTGTAATTGATAAGCGCCGCTCCGATAGTAACGGTTTGCAGTATGTCAAAAGCCCCCGCCTCGTCGCTGAGTACCAGTCTGCCTGCTTCAAGGGAGGCAGAATTTTCAATCGTTTTGATACATACGGAAATCACCGGTTCCAGCAGCGCCGCGTATTCACTCCGTACCAACAGAAGCGAACTGTATACATCAATGATTGCCGCCGCCTGCAAGACAGTGGGCTCAAAACCCGAAACATTTGCGGGAAGCTGCAAAAACAACGGTATCTGGGGCAGGCCGGATTCCCGGATAAAAAAATCGCCCAGCCCGGGGGTTTTGAAAAAATCAAGATTTTTTTCCTGAATAGCGGTATCCAGTTGAACCGTCATGGCCGCGGTTTCCGCCACAAACTCCCGATTTAACTGTACCAGAGAACCGAAATAGGGCGCTGAAAGATAGGTTCGTCCGGGAGTATTCACAAACGATGTGGGTATCCGTGCGCGGGCTTGGGCGAGTCTGTTTCGGGATGCCATTGCCGCCATATAAGCGACTGTTGCCTTCTCATCAACGGATTGCGGCGCACTTTCGTATGCGGCGATAAGCCTGTCTGTTATCGCGTTTATCGTCGCCCGGTATGCGCCATCCGAAGCAAATTCCAGGCTCGAAACAGATTCAAAGCTCAAAGCATTTTCCGGATTTACCGGACGGTACGAAACGCCGGGACTGTCGGCATAGAGCACAAGCCGCATGGCAGGAGAGTCCGGGTTCTCAAGAGGAACATTCAAAACAAACATATCGTTCCGGGAACTGAAAACAGTCCGCATCTGGGTCTGTTCTGAGATTTTGTAGTCCCCGGCAGGGGAATAGTCAAACACAAGGGCGGAAGCCGTACCAGGGAACGAAGCGAAAAACAAAAGACTTTTTTCTTCTTCGTTTACTACTACTCTGAGCGAGGTGTTTCGGGAAAAATAAAACTCTCCGGTGCTGCCGGAAATCTGTTTCCAGGACTCAAATACCAGAGGAACTGCACTGCCGTCGCCTAAAATGAGTCTGGCGGGTTGTTCCATACTTGCGGAAATTGTAATTCCCCGGTATGCTAGGGTCAACGAATTATCGACTGTCTGTGAGTCGGCGGTTTGGGTATATTCTGTAACGGTAATGTACAAACTGCCAATGATCTGAGTGGCGGTATCATTATTATGAAACTGGAGCGTTAAAATGCAGAAAACTATACCAATATATAACGCAATGAGTCCCAAAAATTTGCGGACAGGATGTTTAGTCATTGCGGATAGTGTACAGAACCAGGACGACAAAATCAAGAGGAAAATGGAGTACTGATGAGTCAAGCCATAAAACAGGTAACTTTAGGGGAACGGGAATTTATTTTAGTGGGAACTGCCCACATATCCAGGGAAAGCATTATGGATGTGCGTTCCGCGATCGAAACAGAACGGCCCGATTGCGTGGCCATTGAACTGGATGACCAGCGCCTTGAAGGCATGAAGAATCCGGACTCATGGAAAAATCTGGATATCATAAAAGTGCTGAAAAAAAATCAGGGATTGGTATTGATGGCAAACCTGGTGCTGGCTTCGTTCCAGCGCCGACTGGGTTCTGACGTGGGCATCAAGCCCGGGGAAGAAATGAAAGCGGCAATCAACATCGCGGGGGAGTTGGGTATCCCCGCGGTGATGGTTGACCGACCGATTCAGGTGACCCTCCGCAGGGCATGGGGGAAGAATTCCCTCTGGGGGAAATGCAAACTTCTGGCTGTTCTGCTGTCAAGCGCGTTTTCCAGGGAGAAGATTTCCACCGAGGATGTGGAGAACCTGAAAAATTCCAATGAGATGGATTCCATGATGAACGAGATGGCGGACTATTTGCCCGTGGTCAAATCGGTGCTTATCGACGAGCGGGATATGTATCTGGCAAGCCATATCTGGCAGTGCACGGGCAGCAAGGTGTTGGCTGTGCTGGGCGCGGGGCATCTGCCCGGCGTGGCCGCCCGGCTTGAACAGCTCTCATCCGGCGCTATTTCCGCTGACACTAGCGCCATCGAAGCCGTGCCCCCCCCCTCATTCGCGGCCCGCAGCGCGGGGTGGCTCTTCCCGCTGGTGATTGTTGCTTTGGTGGTCGCTGGTTTCTGGGCCGGAGGCGCAAATCTTTCCGGGCACATGTTGTTCCGCTGGCTCCTGTGGAATGGCTCCCTGGCTGCTTTGGGAACCCTTCTCGCGGGGGGGCATATCCTGTCTGTGATGACGGCCTTTGTGTGCGCTCCCATCGGTACCCTCAGTCCGGTGCTGGGGGTGGGGTTTTTTGCGGGGCTGATGCAGGCCTGGATAAAAAAGCCCAAGGTGGAAGATATGGAGCGGCTCAACGATGACATAATGTCTTTCTGGGGAATATACCGCAACCGGATTTTACGGGTATTGCTGATATTTTTCCTGGCCACCTTGGGAGGCGCCATCGGCAATTTTATCGCCGTGCCCTCATTGGCAGCCAGCCTGTTCCGGTAACCCCTGCCTGATCCGTTTGCCATTGTGCCAGAGTTTTTCCAGCTCGTAAAAATTACGGGCGCCGGCGGACATGAGGTGTACGATCACCGGTCCGATGTCAACCAACTGCCAGTCCGCGCCGTCGGGGATTTTCCGGTTGGGCACGTGAATTTCCAGTTCGTTGTCCCGCACATAGTCTTTTATCTGCTTGTACAGACCGTTAGAGTGGGCGGCGCTGGTCACTGTGGCGATGACAAAAAAATCTGTCCAACTGCTCACTTCGGACACGTCAATAACCGCCACATCGGCGCCCTTGCCGTCTTCAATGAGTCCGGCGATTTCCAAGGTTTTTTCTTGTATACTTTTCATAGGCTGTCAGTTACCCTCCTCCCGAGTTACCGTACATAGCGGCCGTCAAAATCGCGGCCCAGAATAATCGTAAAATCAACCAGCGCCCCGGGCTGTATATCGGTATCCGATATTGCGGGGCTTACATCTTCGTTTACAATATTGCCGCACCGGATGAATTCACCCAAATTCCGGGCCACTTCTTCGTTTCCGATGTGATTGATAATCATGGTTTTTTCATAATCGTTGGAATCCGCGTTGACCGTGCTGAACACATCGTAGCCCACGCTTTGCAGCAACGCCGCGGTATTCCGGGCCAACCCCTGCACAGTCGTTCCATTTTGTATTTCAAGCACATAAATCCGGCTGTATTGGGTGTCCATGGACGAAACCAGGGAAGTTACCGTCTGTTTGACCACATCCTTGATAAGCTGCCCGTCGTACAGGGGGAACAACAGGTGCTGGGTGTCAACCTGCTGAACAGTGCCGCTGATGGATTGGGGATGCAATTGTTCCGCGTCAATTCCGGCTATTTCCATAAACAGATGCTGCGCGTCCTTGTGGTCGGAGTTTGCCGAAATCAAGTTGTAAAAGGGTTTGAAAGTCCGTTTATTCCGAAAATATTTTGCCTGGGCGTTGAAGGCATTGAGCAGCGCCACTACCATGTTTTGGCTGCGGTCCTGGGTTTCGTTCAGGTTTTCTTCCGCCGGGACATAGGTCATGTAGGTACGGATTTTTTCGCCGTCCAGAGTTACCGAACCGGAAGGCAAAAGATAGCGCACGCCGTACGCATCGGTCATGTCCACCGGGTAGGGGATAAATACTTTAAGCCCTCCCAGTAAATCAGTCATTTTGCAGAGAGAGTCCAGAGAAATCACCATGGTAAACGGAATAGTCTGCCCGAAAAGATGCTCAATTTCCCTGCGGTAAGCCTCAATTCCTTTCTCCCAGTACACCGCGTCAATCCGGTCTACCCGGTTCAGACTGGTGAAAATCGCCCCAGTGTTTCCGGGCACATCGAAGAGGGCACCCCGCTTGAGGGGCGGATAATAAAATAACACGTCGGTCGTCAAAGCCGAGTTGTTATCCTCCAGCACAAAAAGGACTTTCAAAATCGGGTCTTCCTTCATTGCTTCCGCAACCGTATCGGTTTGCAGAAAAGTAAAAATGAATCCGCCGGTAATAAGCAAAATCCCTAAAATAATCAGCAAAAATAATATGCTGGGATGAATTGCAATTTTTTTTGCCATGAAAATACCCCTATTTCCTTTGTTTTAGTGAATTTTGCAGTTCCCGAGAAGCCGGGGCAACAGTTTTTCCCTTTTGTTCAAGAAAGGCGATGTTTTCCGTAACGACATACAGCAGCAGGTCATCCAAATCCAGACCCTCCAACTTTTTCAGATATTCCTCTGTCACCTGGGGCCGGGCTGGTTCAATTTTGTCCGCCACATACAGGATTTTCGCCAGATTTCCCATTCCGGGTCTGCCAACCGTATGCTCCCGCACCGCCTCAAGAACCGCGGGGGCTTCAATGCCGAAATCTTCCTTGACCTGTATCGCCGCGGCCCGGCCATGCATCAGTACGGGCTTTGTTCGTTCCATTTCAGTCATTCCTTTACCATCCCGCAAGGCAAGAGAAACAATCGCATCTTCCCCCAGTTCTTTGCACATATCGTGGGCCAGCCCCGCAAGCGCCCCCCATTCGGCATCCTCGCCATATTTCAGGCACAGCCATTGGGCGGTCTCCGCCACCCTCAGGCAGTGGTTATAGCGTTTCTCGCTTAAAGAGCCGCTGATAAATCTGTCTATTTTTTCTATTTCGTCCATCACCGGTATCCGTATAATTTTCTTTGGATAATATACCGGAAAACCGCCGGACTGACAAGATACCGCCAGCTCCGGCCCCCGGCAATCCGTTCCCGGATGTCCGAGGACGACACCGGCAACAGGGCGTTATCCAGGGAGATATGCCGCCAGGGAAAGAGGATATTCCCAGAACCCGCCATCCGCCGGGCCAGAATAATGTCCGCCCGGTCCGGCAATTCCTCCGCCCGGTACCATTTGTCAAAGTCCGCCGCCAAATCGTCTCCTATGATAAGGCCGATTTTTCCCTCAAGTTCCCCGCGGTATTTCTGTTCCAGGAGGGTTACCGTGTCAAACGTATAGGACGTTTCTTCCCGCTCCAATTCGCAGACTTCGATTTCAAAGCCCGGATTGTCCTCGACGGCCGGTTTGAGCATGGCAAGCCGGTCTTCCGGCCCCGCGCCGACCGGCTCACCCTTAAAGGGATGCAGCCGGGCGGGAACAAAGAGAACTTTGTCATACCCCAATTGACGCATCACCTCGTCGGCCAGAAACAAATGCCCGATGTGGGGCGGATTAAAACTGCCCCCCAGCATGGCGATTTTTTTACGGGACTGCGGCTTTTCGGCGGTCATGCCCCCGCCCCCGGATACTGCACCGGCTCCTCGTCGCTCACCGACCGGGTGGCAAGAAAGGACGCGTCAAAGGTATTTTTTTCTTTCCCCGCTTCCGCGCCGTTAGCCGCAAGCCCGGCAGTTTGCGCTTCCCCCATGCGGGCAACCAAAGCGCGAATCGCCGCTTTCACCTGATGTATCCCGTCCCCGGTGAGAATTGATCCCGCGAACACCGATTCGCCGGTGTGCCGCGCCGCGATTTCCCGGCAAATCCGTTCCGCCCGCTCCCGCGAGCCTTCCAGGTCGGTCTTGTTGCAGAACACCAGGCGCGGCTTGGCGGACAGTTCCGGGGAAAAGGCGTCCAATTCCCGGCACAGGGCGTCATAGGCGGTTTCGGCCGTTTCTTCCGCGGCGTCGATGATAAAGAGCAGCCCAGCAGTGCGGGAAATATGCTTCAGGAACCGGAACCCCAGGCCCAACCCTTCGGAGGCGCCTTCGATAATGCCCGGAATATCCGCGATGATGATGTCCCGTTCCTCACCGGGGGCTTTGGCGGGGAATACCGCGTGGAGCACCCCCAGATTGGGAATTTTGGTGGTAAAAGGATAGGGCGCGACCTTGGGCCGGGCGTTGGTAAAACTCGTGAGGAGCGAGGACTTGCCCGCGTTGGGAAACCCCACCAGCCCGATGTCGGCCATGATGTTAAGCTCAACTTTAAGAAGTTTGGTTTCCCCCGGCATACCTTCCTGGGCGTATCGCGGGGCCTGATTGGTGGATGATTTGTAGTGGGTGTTGCCCTTGCCGCCTCTGCCGCCTGTAAGGAGCGGAAACTGTTCCCCTGCGGGGTTGCCGGTAAAATCAAAAATCAGTTCTTCGGTTTGGGCGTCCTTGACCAGCGTGCCCGGGGGAACCGGAATAATCACATCCTCCCCGTCCGCCCCATGCCGGTTGCCGCCCTCCCCGTCGCCGCCGTTTTTTGCCTTAAAAACCTGCTTCCTCCGCAGATGGGAGAGGGTCCGCAAGTTCCGCTTGACGCAGAACACCACGTCGCCGCCCCGTCCGCCGTCACCACCAGCAGGCCCGCCCTGGGGCACATATTTTTCCCGCCGGAAAGCGGCGCAGCCGTTCCCGCCTTTGCCGGAACGGACTTCTATGAGGGTTTCATCGGTAAAACGTATCACGCCTGTTATTACGCCTGCGCCGGGGCCACCGACGCCAGCTTCCGGCCCATGCGCTCATGGTACACCACATTGCCGTCGGCGGTGGCAAACAACGTATCGTCCCTGCCCCGCTGTACGTTGGTTCCGGGGTGGATTTTGGTTCCCCGCTGGCGGACCAGTATTGAACCGGCGGACACGAATTCGCCGCCGAATTTTTTAACGCCCAAATATTTGGGGTTTGAATCGCGGCCATTCTTCGCGCCGCTGCCGCCCTTTTTTCGTCCCATGTTATTCCTCCGTAGGGTAACTACTTAATTACTTCTTCAACAAACAATACATGTCCCGGAAATTCCGTCTGCAAAGACAAAAGCCCGGCCTGTAAAAAATCCACCGCATACCCAAGCTGTCCGGCAGCCTTTACCGCTTCCGGGACGTCCGCCGGGCTTTCCGCTTCCGCGCTGAAATCCAGCGAACCCCGCTCCGGGGCATCCGATGTCACCACGATGCCCGCGGTCCTGGACAGGGTTTCCATGGTGGTTCGAAGCAGTATGGTGACCGCCGCGCACACAATGTCTTTCCCCGCCGCGTCATACCGGGCGTGTCCCTCGGCGCGGCACCAGCCAAAACGACCATCTGCATACCGCGCAAGTATAACCCGAATCATTCGCCAAGACCGCCGTTTGCGTTACGCGACGACGATATCTTCAACTCGGATTTTGGTGTGCCCCTGCCGGTGGCCGATGGTTCGGCGGTAATCCTTCTTGCTCTTGTATTTCAACACGATTATCTTGCGGTCCCGGTAGGAATCTTCCACCACCGCTTTTACCGCCGCGCCCTTCACATAGGGCGCGCCCACCGTGGCTTTGCCGTCATCGCTTATCAGCAGAACCGTGTCAATATCAAGGGACGCGCCCTTTTCGGCGTCAAGTTTGTCCACTGAAAGCACCGCGCCTTTTTCAGCCTTATACTGTTTCCCCTTATACTCAACTAATGCATACATCGGTCACCTCTTTGTCTGTTATTGTCGTTTTATGCGACGTAAGAAAGATAATACCGAATTTGCGGGGAATGTGTCAAGCGGCGCTGTTGAATTGCGAGCAATTCG
>JAITOJ010000035.1 GCA_031290005.1 Treponema sp.
CCGCCTGACCGACCAGTCCCTGATACAATTCCGCCTGCTGAACCGGAGCCGCGGCCCCGCGGTACAGGCCCCCCGCGCCCAGGCGGACAAACTGCTCTACGCCGGCCTTGCCCGGAAAACCCTGGAAGCCCAGCCGAATCTTTCCTTGTTACAGGACACCGTAGTGGATATTGAGACCGGAAGCGCTGTCCCCGTTGCACAAGGCCGCCCCAATATAACCGCCCTCATCACCGAACGGGGCCGCAGGATCCCCGTCAAAGCGGCGGTGCTCACCACGGGAACCTTTTTGGGGGGGCGCGTCTTTATCGGCGAATACGACGCCTCCTGGGGCAGGCTGGGGGAACCCGGCGCGTCCGGCCTGACCGCTGCCCTGGAACGGCTGGGCCTTCCCCTGGGCAGGCTCAAAACCGGCACGCCCCCGCGGATTCTCAAAAAATCCATCGACTTTTCCCGGCTTGAAGTCCAGGAGGGGGACGAAAAAATCATTCCCTTTTCCTTTGACACCGGGTTCATCGACCGGCCCCAGATTCCTTGCTATCTGGTCTATACAAACGAAGAAACCCACCGGATTATCCGGGAAAACATCGGGCGCTCTCCCCTGTACAGCGGCAAAATCAGCGGGGCCGGCCCCCGGTACTGTCCGTCTATCGAGGACAAGGTGATGCGCTTCCCCGACCGGGAGCGGCACCAGCTTTTTGTGGAACCCGAGGGGCTTTCCACGGACGAGATGTACCTGAACGGTTTTTCCTCCTCACTGCCGGAGGAAGTGCAGGACCGGTTTTTGCGCACTCTGCCGGGGTTTGAACACGCCATGGTGAGCCGCCCCGGTTACGCGGTGGAATACGACTACATTGATCCTACGACGCTCTGTCCCTCCCTGGAAACCAAGGCCGTGGCAGGGCTGTTTACCGCGGGCCAAATCAACGGCACTTCGGGCTACGAGGAAGCGGCGGGTCAGGGGCTTGTGGCGGGCATCAACGCGGCGGGGTATGCCAAGTCTCTGGACAATACCGGCGGCGCGGCATCCTATGAGCCTTTGATTTTGGGCCGGGATAAGGCCTATATCGGAGTGCTGATTGACGACCTGGTGACCCTGGGGACAAAGGAACCGTACCGCATGTTCACCGCCCGGGCGGAATACCGGCTCAAGCTCCGGCACGACACCGCCGACCGCCGTCTCTGCGAAAAGGGTTTCCGCGCGGGCCTTAAAACGCGGGCCCAGCTTGACCGGGTGCGGGAGAAAATCGCCCAGGAAGCAGAAGTCCTTGCCCTGCTGGCCAAAAATCCTGATGCGGAAAATCCCGGATTTGCGCCGGACATTTGGGAAGCGGCTTGTATCGACAAGAAATACGAGCATTATATTGAAAAACAGAACCGCCGGGTGGACAAGCTCAAACGCATGGAAAACGCCCGGATTCCCCCGGACTTTGACTATCGGGCCATTCCATCCCTGTCCGCCGAAAGCCGGCAAAAGCTGGAAAAAATCCGGCCCGTCACCCTGGGGCAGGCCAGCCGCATTTCGGGGATCCGCAGTTCGGACATTATGCTGCTCATGGTGTATTTGTAATTTCTCCTTATTTCACCGATTTTTAGCCATCCTTACTATTGCTTTTTTTTAAAAACAGGTATATAATATTTAAATCTTACACTTTGACTAAAAATGTCATTTTGTGTTTTTGACAAGGAGAAACATATGGAAAAGACTTTACCTCGCATGTTGAGAGAGACGATGGAAAAGTATCCCGATATCGTTGCCCAGTATTCCCGCAATACCGCTGGCGTTTTTGTGGCAATTACCTTTAAAGAACTGATTAATATTGCCCAGGATTTCAGCGCAGGTCTGCTTGCCCAGGGCATCAAGCGAAATGACCACATCGGCCTGATTTCCGATAACCGCAAGGAGTGGTTTCAAATTGACCAGGGAATTATGGGCATCGGGGCCATCGACGTGCCCCGGGGCTGCGACGCTTCGGAGCGGGATTTGGCCTTTATTTTGTCCAGCGCAGAATGTAAGACCGTGGTGGCGGAAAATGCCGCCCAGGTGCAGAAAATCCTGGAACTCCGGGAATCCCTGCCCCTGCTGGAAACGCTCATCATGATTGAGAATGCCGGTGAAGAAGAAACCGCTCTGGCAAAACAACATGCCGTGGAACTCCTGGACTTTGATAAAATCCTGGAAACAGGCAGGCGGTTTCAGCAAAAAAATCCCGGCGCAGTGGAAGCGGAGTGGAACAAGGGGACAGAGGACGACCTGGCGTGCATCATCTTTACTTCGGGAACCACCGGGGAACCCAAGGGAGTTATGCTGAGCCACAAAAACTTCCTGGCCCAGCTTGACGAATTAGATGAACGGATTTACTTGCGTCCCGGTGAAAAAGGTCTGCTGGTACTGCCCGTGTGGCATGTCTTTGAGCGGCTCTGCGAATATGTGATTACCTCTCAGGCTGCGGCGCTCTGCTATTCCAAACCGATTGGGTCGGTGCTGCTGCCGGACTTGCAAAAGCTGAATCCCCAACTCCTTCCGGCGGTTCCACGGGTGTTTGAGGCTATTTTTGACGTCGTGAACCGTACCATGCGTAAAACCGGCGGTGTGGTCTATATATTGTTTAAATTTTTCGTTGCTGTGGCAAAACTGCACTCAGCAATTGACCGTACATTATTCAGAAAGACCGCCCGGTTCGGCAGGGACTTTATCGTCCTTATGTGGATTCTCCTGGTGATTCCCTGGCTCCTGCTCTATCCCCTGAAGCTGCTGGGGGGCGTTCTGGTGTTCAAGAAAATCCGCGCCAAGCTGGGCACCGGTTTCCGGGCGGGCGTTTCCGGAGGCGGTGCGCTTCCCCGGCAGATTGACGAGTTCTACTGGGCCATCGGGGTCAATGTTGTGGAGGGCTACGGCCTCACCGAGACCGCCCCGGTCATCTCCGTGCGCCCCGTCGATGCGCCGGTCTTCGGCACCGTAGGAACCGCCATCCGGCACGTGCAGGCCCGGATTGTCTCCGACAACGGCAAAGTCCTGCCCCCCGGCGTCAAGGGCGAAGTGCAGATTAAAGGCGACACAGTGATGAAAGGTTACTACAAACGGGACGACCTGACCCAGAAGGCCATCGACAGAGACGGCTGGTTTTCCACCGGCGACATCGGTATGCTTACGGTCAACAAGGAAATCGTGCTCCGGGGGCGCATGAAAGACACCATCGTCCTGCGGGGGGGCGAAAACGCGGAACCCCTGCCTATCGAGATGAAGCTCAATGAATCTCAATACATTAGCCAGTCCGTGGTAATCGGCCAGGATCAGCGCTCCCTGGGGGCGCTCATCGTGCCGGAAAAAGAGGAAGTGACCGGCTTTGCGGAAGCAAAGGGCATTGCTTTTTCTTCCTATGAGTCGCTTTTGAAGCATCATGAGGTGCTCAAGCTGTTTGAACAGGAGATTCACGCTGCCGTGAACACCAAGAGCGGGTTCCGGCTGTTTGAGCGGATTGGCCCCTTCTGCCTGCTGCCCAATCAGTTTGAGATTGGCCAAGAACTTTCCGCCAAGCAGGAAATTGCCCGGTTCAGGATTACCGAGATTTACCAGAAAGAAATCAAGGGGATGTTCAAGTAAGGAGCTATTCCCAAACAAAAAAGGCTTGCCGGATTTCCCCGCGCAAGCCTTTTCTCTATCCCTCTATTAATCAGCTCATCAGTTCCGTTCCACCTCTTCCGGCTCAAAGGACATGGAGTCCAGCTCCCGTTGCGCCTCAAGCTCCTTCTCCAGCCGCCGGCGTTCCAGAATATCGTTCATCTGTACGTCAAGGTCGGTGGCGGAGGAATCGTAGAGTTTCACGTTGCGGTAATAGCGGATACCCGTGCCCGCGGGAATCAGGTGGCCGATAATCACGTTTTCTTTCAGGCCCCGCAGTTCGTCGGTCACTCCGGCGATTGCCGCGTTGGTGAGCACCCGGGTGGTCTCCTGGAAGGAAGCCGCGGAGATGAAAGAATCGATGTTGAGCGCTGCCTTGGTAATCGCCTGAAACATAGGCCGGGCAATAGCTGGCTGGCCCCCTTCGGCAATCACCCGGTTGTTTTCCTCGTGGAACTTGTATTTGTCCACCTGCTGGGCATAGATAAACGACGTGTCTCCCACGGCCATAATCTCCACCTTGCGGAGCATTTGCCGCACGATAATACCGATATGCTTGTCGTTAATGCTCACCCCCTGCATCCGGTACACCTGCTGAATTTCGTCCATCAGGTAATTTTGCAGGGCGTTCTCGCCCAGCATTGCCAGAATGTCGTGGGGATTCGGCACGCCGTCGCACAGATACTCTCCGGCTTCTACCGTGTCCCCATCGCGAACATACAGCCGCTTGGTCAGGGGAACCTGATGCTCAAACTCCTTGCCGTACTCGTCGTGCACCACCACTACCCGCTTGCCCTTGGTAATCCCCTTGAACTGCACCACCCCGGTAATTTGGGCAAGCACCGTGGGAGTCTTGGGTTTCCGGGCCTCGAACAACTCCGAAACCCGGGGCAAACCGCCGGTAATATCGCTGGTCTTGGAAGTCTCTTTGAGCGTCCTGGCCAGAGTGGTTCCGGCATCAACCTTGCCGCCGTCGTCGATATTGATAATCGCGCCTGCGGGCAGATAGTAGCTTCCCCGCTCGTTCCCCGCCTCATCGGTAATGGAAATCCGGGGCTGCCGGGCATCCAGGTGCTGTTCGTTAATCCGCTTCTCCACCACCCCGGTTTCCTCGTTAATCTCCTCTGACATATTGGAACCCGCGATGATGTCCAGGAAGTGGGCGTAGCCGTCCACCTCGGCGATAATCGGCTCCGAATAAGGGTCAAAAGTGGCGATGGTGGTGTGGGCGGGAATCACGGCCCCCTCCGTCACCTTCAGCGACGAACCGTTCTGTATTTCGATTTTCTGTTCCGTACCGGTAATATAGAGCTTGCCGTCCCTCAGCGCCACAAACCCCGCCGTTTCCGCAGACGTAGTCTTGCCGCCGGCCTCAAATAAGGGCACGTCCTTCAAAACCCGGTTTCCATTTTCAACCAGGGGCTTGACTTTGGCATCCAGACTGTATTCCGCGAAAATCCGGGCAACGCTCATGGAACCCTTGCGGGTAAACAGCCACATTCCGTTACTCAGCACCACATGGGTTCCGGTGATACTCTTGGCGATGACCGGGTATTTCAGAATAATCCGGTTTTCCTCGCTGACTTTTGACGCCGTGCCACCCACGTGGAAAGTCCGCATGGTAAGCTGCGTTCCGGGCTGGCCGATGGACTGGGCCGCGATAATCCCCACGGCCTCGCCGATTTCCACGATTTTGTTGTGCGCCAGATTCCTGCCGTAGCACTTGCAGCACACCCCGTGGCGGCTCTCGCAGGTGAGCACCGTCCGCATCCGCACGGTTTCAATCCCGGACTCGTCGATTTTTTGGGCCAGTTCATCGGTCATGTATTCGCTGGCTTCGCAGAGTACTTCCCCGGTAATGGGATGGACGATGCGCTCCAGGGTGAACCGCCCGGCAATCCGGTCTTTCAGGGGTTCGATAATCTCGTCCCCGTCCTTCACCGCGCTGTAGGCGATACCGTTGATGGTCCCGCAGTCGTCCTCGTTAATCACCACGTCCTGGGCAATATCCACCAGACGCCGGGTCAGATAGCCTGCCTCAGCGGTTTTGAGGGCCGTGTCGGACAAACCCTTCCGCGCCCCGTTGGTGGAGATGAAAAATTCGATAACCGACAGCCCCTCTTTGAAGTTGGCCCGGATAGGAAGCTCGATAATGTCCC
The DNA here is from genome assembly GCA_031290005.1 of Treponema sp. Taxonomy (GTDB): domain Bacteria; phylum Spirochaetota; class Spirochaetia; order Treponematales; family Treponemataceae; genus JAISTZ01. The sequence continues at coordinate 5,779 of JAITOJ010000035.1, forward strand.
CGCTGGGCTTGGCCATGAGCCCCCGCATACCCGCAAGCTGGCGGATTTGATTGCGGCTGCCCCGGGCGCCCGAGGTGGCCATCATATAAATCGTGTTGAACCCGTCCTTGTCCTTCTCCAGGTTCTTCATCATGATGGTGGTCAATTCTTCGTTGGTCTTTGACCAGATATCGCACACCCGGTTGTAGCGCTCGTCCTGGGTGATAATCCCCTGGCGGAACTGGTTCTGAATGGACTCCACGTCCTTGTTGGCCTTTTCAATCATCTCCGTCTTTTCCGGCGGCACGATGATGTCTTCCATGGAGATGGTGGCCCCGAAGAACGTGGCGTAGCGGTAGCCCACGGACTTGATGGCGTCCAGCATCCGCACGGTCAGCCAGGATCCGTGGTCATGATAGACCTTTTCAATCAGCTTTTTGAGTTCCTTGTCCCCCAGCAAATCGTTCACAAAGTCGACCTCGGCGGGCATTTCTTGATTGAACCGGAGCCGCCCGGCGGTAGTGGCGATAACCGCCCCGTTATAAGGCGCTTTTTTCACCGGCGCCTTGATTTCCGCCTGCCACTCTATGCTGTTGTTCTCTGTGGCCAGGAACACCTCGTTCTCGGAACTGAACCGCTTGCCGGTTCCCCGTGCGTTGGGTTTAATCTTGGTAAGATAGTAAATTCCCAGCACCATGTCTTGAGAAGGATACACAATGGTCTTGCCGTTGGCCGGGTCAAGCAGGTTCCGGGCGGAAAGCATCAGGTTCCAGCATTCCATCTGGGCCGCCTGGGTCAGCGGCACGTGCACCGCCATCTGGTCGCCGTCAAAGTCGGCGTTAAAGGCGTGGCACACCAGGGGGTGCAGCTTAATCGCCTTGCCTTCCACCAGCACGGGCTCAAAGGCCTGAATACCCAGCCGGTGCAGGGTCGGGGCGCGGTTCAGCATCACCGG
>JAITOJ010000160.1 GCA_031290005.1 Treponema sp.
CAAGCCCTTTATCAAAATCATAACCGGCCTGCGGCGCAGCGGCAAATCCACGATTCTACGCTTATTGAAAGAGGAACTTTCGGTACGCGCGGACGAGGAGCACATTGTATATCTGAATCTTGAGGATTTTGAATTTACCGCCGGTTTTGACGCCGCGCAGCTTAATGCCCTGGTCATGGAGCGAATCACAGACAAAAAGACCCATTATATTCTGCTTGATGAAATACAGATTGTTCCCGGATGGGAACGGGTAGTCAATTCACTTTTTGCGTCCAAGCCGGTGGATATCTATATTACCGGTTCCAATTCCAGGCTTTTGTCCTCGGAGCTGGCCACCTTGCTGGCGGGGCGGTATGTGGAAATACTGGTCAGAACCCTTTCATTTGCCGAATACCTTGATTTTAAAAAAGAAACCACCGGAGAAGCGCCGAAGAATATACACGGCGCGGTGTGGGAGTATATCGAACGGGGAGGATTCCCGGCGGTGCACATCGCGAATATTGACCGGGAAACTGCCCGCAGGGTGGTGAAGGACATCTATGCGTCGGTATTGCTGAGGGATACTATTCAACGGTACAAGATACGGAATATAGATTTTCTGGAACGGCTGCTCCGCTTTTTGTTCGACAATACGGGCAATCTTTTTTCCGCAAAAAGCATCACGGATTATATAAAAAACCTGAAACATACCATCGATGTGGAAACCATCTATAATTATATCAATGCGCTGGAAAGCGCGTTTATCATTAAAAAAGCCCCGCGATACGATATTAAGGGCAAGGAATTTCTTAACTTCCGCGAAAAATACTATCCCGGCGATATTTCCCTCACCTATGCGGCCCTTGGGTTTGACCTTAAACGCATATCCGGTATTCTTGAAACCATCATCTTTACTGAACTGGAACGCCGGGGGTTTTCGGTGTATGTGGGAAAACTGAATGAGCAGGAAGTGGACTTTGTGGGCCTGAGGGGAACCGAGAAAATCTATGTGCAGGCGGCGTATCTTCTGGGGGATAACCGGGAGACCATAGAGCGGGAATTTGGCCCCCTGAAACGCATTGACGATAACTTTCCCAAATATGTGGTCACCCTGGACGAGCGGTGGTCTGATTCCATTGACGGCATCCGGTGGTTGCATCTGGCGGATTTCCTTTTGGGCGACGGCAACCGGGAGCACTACTGATGCTCACCAAAGACTTTTATTTTGACCTTCCCTCGGGCCTGATTGCCCAGTACCCCTCCGCCCAGCGCGGCGCGGACCGCCTGATGACCCTTGACCGGAAAACCGGCGAAACGGGCCACCACCGGATGGACGACCTTCCCAGCCTTGTCCCCGCCGGCGCCTTCATGGTCTTCAACGACTCAAAAGTCCGCAAGTCCCGCCTCTATGCGATAAAAGAATCCACAGGAGCAAAAACCGAGTTCCTGTTCATCTCCCCGCTCTCTTCTCTTTTCACTACACTCTATTCCTCTCAATGGCGGGTGATGGTCAGGAACGCCCGGAAGCACAAAAGCGGCGATGTCTACCGGTTCCCGGACGGGACAGAGGCGGAAATCCTGCCAAACGCCGCACTGGAAGGTACGGAATTCCGGGAACTAGGGTTTCGCGCGCCCCTCACCGAGGACTGGTTTGAGCAGAACGGGCATATTCCCCTGCCGCCCTATATCAGCCGGGAAGACAACGCTTTTGACGCGGAACGCTACCAGACCGTGTATGCCAAAGAGATGGGTTCCGCTGCCTGCCCCACCGCGGGGCTGCATTTTACTGAAGCCATGCTCCGCTGCCTGGCGGACGCAGGGATTGAAACCGCCTGGGTCACCCTGCACGTGGGGCTGGGCACTTTTTTGCCTGTCCGCACGGAGCGGCTTGAAGACCATACGATGCATCAGGAAGTCTACACGGTGAGCGAGGAAACCGCCGGGCGGGTCAACGCGGCAAAACAGGCGGGCCGCCCGGTGCTGGCGGTGGGAACCACCTCGGTGAGGACGCTGGAGTCGGCGTATACAGAGAATAGAGAAGAGAGTATAGAGAAAAATGGAGGCGTGAGGGCAGGAGAGGGGGCCACATCGATTTTCATCTATCCGGGATATCGGTTCAGGGTGGCGGACGCGTTGTTTACCAATTTTCATACCCCGGAATCAACCCTGCTGATGCTGGTGAGCGCTTTTGCGGGACGGGAACATATCTTGAATGCCTATCAGGCGGCGGTGGAGCAGCGCTACCGGTTTTTTTCTTACGGGGACGCCATGCTGATTGTATGAGACGGATATCACATGACATTGTTGACAAAATAGTGTATACAGTTATTAAGGAGTTGCCATGCCAAAATGGTTAGAAGACGCGGTATTTTATGAAATTTACCCCCAGTCGTTTTACGACGCCAACGGGGACGGAATCGGGGATTTTGAGGGAATCATTCAGAAACTCGATTATATCAAAGACCTGGGCTGTAACGCTTTGTGGCTCAATCCCTGTTTTGATTCGCCCTTTAAGGATGCCGGGTACGATGTGCGGAACTATAAAAAAACCGCTGCCCGGTACGGTACAAACGAAGACCTGAAGCGCCTTTTTGTCGAAGCCCACAAACGGGGCATCCATGTGCTTCTAGACCTGGTGCCGGGACATACCAGCGAGGAACATGCCTGGTTTGTGGAAAGCAAAAAGGAAACGCCCAATGAGTACTGGAACCGGTATATCTGGACGAATGATTGGATTTCTTGGGGCGTTGAAGGCGTCCGGTTTATTGCCGGAGAAGCGCCTCGGAACGGCTCGTATATCATCAATTTTTTCAAGAGCCAGCCGGCCTTGAATTACGGTTTTCTGAACCCCAAAGATTCCTGGCAGCTTCCCGTGAATCATCCGGACGCGATTGCCACCAGAGAAGCCATGAAAGATGTCATGCGTTTCTGGCTGGATGCCGGGGCGGACGGTTTCCGGGTGGACATGGCGGATTCTCTGGTGAAGTTTGACGACGCCCAGAAGGCCGGTACTTCCGCTCTCTGGCGGAACATTCGGGCTATGCTGGACACCGAATATCCTGAGGCTGCCCTGGTGAGTGAATGGAGCAATCCACCCTTGTCCCTCAAGGCTGGATTTCACATGGATTTTCTGCTTGACCATCCCGGAAGCGGCTACCGAAGTTTGGTGCGGGATTATCAACTGGACGGCAGTTTGCGGCCTTTCAACGACAACAGTTTTTTCAAACAAGATGGCAGGGGGGATATCCGGCGTTTTCTTGACCAGTACCTTGGTTTTTACGAAAAAACCCAAAACGATGGTTACATCAGCCTGATAACGGGCAACCACGACTCGGGACGCATCAGCGGCAACCTGTCAAACCGGGAGCTTGCCTTGGCCTACGCCCTGTTCTTTACCCTGCCTGGGGTGCCCTTCCTGTATTACGGGGACGAAATCGGTATGCGCTACTTGTATCTGCCCACCAAAGAAGGGGGCTACGCCCGCACCGGCAGCCGTACGCCCATGCAGTGGGGTAAGGGCAAGAATCTGGGCTTTTCCGGCGCGGACGGGAGTACGCTCTATCTGCCTGTAGACCCCAGCCCGGACGCGCCTACCGTCGAAGCCCAGCAAAAAAACACGGGATCACTGCTCAACACCGTAAAAGCCCTCTTGAAGCTGCGCCATGATGAGCCGGATTTGCAGTCAAAACCGAATCTGGAAATTATCTTTGCGGAGCATGAAAAGCTGCCCTTTGTGTATCGCCGAGGGGTTTTTGTGCTGGCGGTGAATCCAAGCGGCAGCGCAACGGAAACGTCCGTGTCCTTTGAAGGCCGGCCTGTCTACACTATCGGGGAGTGCTTCCTGGAGAAGGGCAAATGCCGCATGGGGCAGCAGAGCTTTGGGGTGTGGCGGGTGTAGTACGCTACTGCTCCATTTCCGCTGGATGTTCCATATAGTGACGCAGCCTGTCCAGGCATTTCGTGAAGTAAACGCCTGAACAGATGCGTTCGTCCAGCGTCATGCCTATGGGCATAGTGCGCACCGGCACCAGCACGCCGTCTTTTTCCAGAGGGACGATCTGTTCTTTGCCTATAACGATAAAGCAGCTTGTGGTTCCCATTTCATACAGATGGTGGAAAACCGACGGAGTCTTTAAACTTGCCAAATTGGAAATGCCCATACTTGCGTGAAATGGGCTTACGTCAATGAGCGCTTTGGGCAGCCACCCGCACCTGTCCAAAAACCGGATCAACGCCATTATTCCGTTTAGTATTACCGGCATAGACATCATAGTCCTTATCGCATTGTCCGTGTCAGTCGGTTCTTGCGGGCCGCGATTTTCGTCAATATATGCCTCAACTTTTTTGTGTACCATAAATATGTTGTCATTAAGGTCGAACAATATTTTTGACATGATGGAATCGTCCGCGCCGGGCCGCATTATCAACAGTGAAATGGTAAAATCAGTGTGATCATACAGTTTGCTGTTCATAATAAAACGATTAAACTCCGGATAGTCACGAATCGTGCGCACACAGGCCGCAATAAGAATTGCCATGTGGCTTACCGGCATTCCGGCTTTGCGCTTTTCCACGATATAAGAATGGATTGGCTCAAGCGGAAAGTTTAACGTAAGAAAAACCTGCGAATCACAACGCCTGTACATAAAATAGGGTACCAGGTCGTGGATAGGGTCGTCAGCCTTCACTCTTTTTCCATCTGCCCTCATCATCTGCTCCTTTTTGTTCAGTATATTATCTTCTGTAGCGGCTAATATACATCCTGGTGCGGGTCAGGAATTTTCGGCGCCCCATTGCCAGTAAGGGCGGCCAGGGATTCCTGATTTAAGGCATCAGCCAGAGAAGCCGCCTGGGCTCTGGTAAAATATATGCGGAACCTGCGGGAATTGAACTGAGAATCCCCGTTGCCGGCAATATCATTCTTTCCCTCTTCCAAGGTAACCGTATAGTAAGGGGTCTCGTTCTTGAATGTGTAGCCGAACGTCACCACCGGAGAACTTCGGTTCCTGGAAAATGAAAAAGTCCGCCATTCAAGCCCGGAAGCGGCTTTCCCGTAAACTGAACGGGTTTTTGAGGATTTTTGTATCAGTATATGGGCAGTATAGTCGGCATCGTATTGATTTACCGATGCAATAAATTGTTCACGAACCCGCTGCTTCCAGAACAACCGGTATTTTATGGTTTCATACGTAAAATCAAGGGACACTTCATTGGTTCTGGGATGAAAAATCAGGGATATATCTTTTTGGTCGATTCCGATAGCCAGAAATTTATCAAATTCCCCGGACAAAGACATAACAGGAACAGGATCCATATCCGCAATCATGTCCTGCGGTGGCGCGGTTTGGGACGCGCAGGAAATCAACAAACAATATGAGCACAGAATACAAAAAAAAGAAATAACGCGCATAAGGATTTATAGCATATCTGCAAAATACTTGCAATCCTTATGCGCGCTTCAGCCTTACGGCTAGGGGTTCACATTGTCCGGCGTGTTGCCGATGACGGTGCCGCCGGTGTTGGTGTAGGTGGAACCGGTGTATTGCCCCCGGGAGACGCGGATGCCGCCGCCGGGGTTGGCGGCACTGTTGCCGGTGATGGTGCCGCTAGACATGTTGAAGACGCTCTTGGGTCCCATGTACACGCCGCCGCCGGTGGCCGCCGCATTGTCCCGGATGGTGCCCCCGGACATGTTCAAGGCCGAGCCGTCCAGCTTTATGGCGCCACCCTGCTCGGTGTCGGCAATTGTGCCGTTGTCTCGGATGACAGTGCTGCCGGATATGCGATAGACACCGGGTTCGGATATCGACCCTTGCAGGTAGAGGGCGGCGCCGTCTGTTGTGGTGGAAGAGCCGGAAATCCTGGCGTTCCGGTTGCCGGTGATTTCACCGCCTGAGAGGTAGACCTCGTTATTCTTCACATTTCCCGCTCCCCAGGTTGGCGCCGCGATGGCGCCGCCGGAAGTGGCAACGCTGTCCTTGATCACGCCGCCGGTCATCCGAAAGATGCCCCCCAGCACGTTCACCGCGCCACCCACGGTGTCCGACGGCGAATTGCTCACCGCCCTGCCGTTTTGCAGAGTCAGGCCCTCCGCCAGGGTAACGTCGTTGGGGATGGAGTCGTTTATGCGGGGCTGAATAAGGAAGATGCGCCTGGCATTGCCGCCGTCGATGATCCCCTTGGTGGCGCTGTCGCCACGGAACACCAGAGGCGGATAGTCGCCTTTGATAGTGAACATGGAGACCCCGGACACGCCCTCGGTGGCGGACGTAACCGTGCCGCTAATCACGATGACCGCCTTTTTGCCGCCGGAGAACTTGGAGGAGCTGTTTCTGATACTGGTTAAGGCATCCGTTACCTTGTCGCCGCTCCATTCCGCCGTGGCAGAGGGCGTATCGCTGTTCGGCGCGTCGGACACGTACCAGCTCACCCGCTTGGGGCTCACTGGCGGGGGCACGTTCTGCGTGAACGTGGCATCCACGGTTACGTTCCCCGCGGGCATGGTGAAGGTGCGGGTGTTTCCGCTGCCGCTGACTGGGGGATTACTGCCGGACGCGGCGGTTATCGTGAGGCTGCCCAGGCTATAGTTTGCTGCCGGGCTTATGGCCAGGGTTACGGCGTCGCCCGCGTAGGCGGTTACCGATGCGCCGGTCTGCGCTGAAGCGCTGCCTACCTGCACCGACACGGAGCCGCCGGTGAGTGCGCCAGGACGGGCGTTATTGGTGATGGTATAGGAGACAGGTGGTGGGGGCGCGTTTTGCGTGAACGTGGCGCTGACGGTTACGTTCCCCGCGGGCATGGCGAAGGTGCGGGTGTTCCCGCTGCCGCTGACCGTGGGATTATTGCCGGACGCGGCGGTCACTGTGAGGGTGCCCAGGCTATAGTTTGCTGCCGCGCTTATGCTCAGGGTGATGGTGTCGCCCGCGTAGGCGGTTACCGATGCGCCGGTCTGTGCTGAAGCGCTGCCTACCTGCACCGACACGGAGCCGTGGTTCGTGCTTTGTGAAGCCTGGGCCGCATTGTTCATTATGGCGTAGGAGACAGGCGGCGGGGGCGCGTTTTGCGTGAACGTGGCATCCACGGTTACGTTCCCCGCGGGCATGGTGAAGGTGCGGGTGTTTCCGCTGCCGCTGACCGGGGGATTACTGCCGGACGCGGCGGTTATCGTGAGGCTGCCCAGGCTATAGTTTGCTGTCGGGCTTATGGCCAGGGTGATGGTATCCCCCGCGTAGGCGGTTACCGATGCGCCGGTCTGCGCCGAAGCGCTCCCTACCTGCACCGACACGTAACCGTGGTTAGTGCTTTGCGAAGCTTGGGCCGCGTTGTTCGTTATGGTATAGGAGACAGGCGGCGGCGGCGCGTTTTGCGTGAACGTGGCATCCACGGTTACGTTCCCCGCGGGCATGGTGAAGGTGCGGGTGTTCCCGCTGCCGCTGACTGGGGGATTACTGCCGGACGCGGCGGTTATCGTGAGGCTGCCCAAGCTATAGTTTGCTGCCGGGCTTATGGCAAGGGTGATGGCGTCGCCCGCGTAGGCGGTTACCGATGCGCCGGTCTGCGCTGAAGCGCTGCCTACCTGCACCGACACATAACCGTGGTTCGTGCTTTGCGAAGCCTGGGCCGCGTTGTTCGTTATGGCGTAGGAAACTGGCGGCAAGACAGGGGGCGTGCTGCCCGCTGCCAATACCGGAATCGCGCCGTTGCTATTCGCGCTTGGGTGTGTGCCGTAGTTGGCGAAGTTCGTGGCGGAATCCTGCGCCTCATCGTTAAAACCGTTGCGGATAGTCCAGGCCGGCAGGTCAAAATCAGCGATGCTGCCGGGAGCCGCTATGCCGGACTGCCGCCACACGCTGAATCTGGCATAGTCCGCCCATGCGGCGGTCTTGTCGGTCTTCCCAAAGGGCGCATAGGCGAGCCTGAAATAAAGCCGGCCCTGGCTGCCCGCCGCGCCGGTGGCAAAGGGAAGCGCCACATCGCCGGTGGTCACCGGGTTTGCGCCGTTTCCCTTGTTTGTGTCGGCAAGCGCCGTGCCGTTCGCTTCGGTTTGACCAGCCGGCACATACCAGCCATCGCTTGCCGCCAGCAGTACCGGCGACGAGGGGCGCTGTTCCGCCTGTCTGAGAGGCAAAAGGCCGTCCTCGCTTCCGTTACTCAGGGAACCAATATGATATTTGATGGTATAATTGCTGTTTTCAGATAAGTTCAGTGGAATTCCGATAACCGGTTCCAGCGGCCCGCCGGGACCTTCAATCATCGTGTTCACCACAAGGGTATACATGGTCATGTTGATCTTGTTAAACCCCTTCCGCATGACAGCCTCAGTATACCCCGCCGCAAGAAGGGTAGGCGGCGCGGTTGTATAGGTAATCGCGCTGCCAGTCTGACCGGGAGTCCGTTCCAAATGTCCCGCCAGAATCAGAAAGCGGTAGGTGTGCCCGCTGACGATACCCACGCTTACCGTCAGGAAGTTTTGGCTCGTATCTGTCCGCCGCACTTCGGAAAAGTCCCAAATCTTGTCAGGCTCCGTCTCGTCTATGGCGATAAGCTGATAGACATTGCGTATTCCCCTGCCCTTTCCGGTTATATCGTTTGGGTTCGCCCCTGTAACCGAACGGGCAGCCTCTTTACTTCGAGACTTATTTGCCCATGAAAAAGTAAAGCGCACGGTCCCATCTTCAACAGTGCCAACGACAGACGATCCAAGATTATTCTCCGGGTCAGGCAGGTTTTCTTCAGTTCCCTTGCCGTTTTCGCCATTTTGCGAAATTACTGCCGGAGCACACCCCGTCCAGATACACGTAAAACATACCAAGCAGCCCGCAATCAAGGCGGCTGCCCAACCAAAAGCAATACTGCTTTTCTTGTTCATTTTTCTCATAATACACATTAAACCACTACAAATTGTTTTTGTAACAACCCTGTGGCTGAAACAATAAAAAACCACCAGTTCAACCGGTAAGTCTTGCGCGATAAATCCACCCCCACACACAGGGCGCCAGTAATCTTACTGTAACCACTGACACATTCTTAGTATCCCCGGCATTTCTCTACGCCGACTCGGAGCCTTTTCGTTCGTGTATGTATTGACAGGCTGTTTGTATTCGTATTATAGTTTTGTATGCGGATATTCAAAAACCGTTGGTTTACCCGCTTTGCCCGAAAGGAAGGCATCGGCAATGATGAGCTAAAGGAAATCGTGCGTCAGGCAGAATCTGGTCAATACGATGTAAACTTGGGCGGCAATGTGTATAAATACCGTGTAGCCCGGCCCGGCAAGGGCGATTCCGGCGGATACCGGGTCATCGTATTTTTTAAAAGCGGTGAACGGATGTTTTTTGTGTACGGATTTGCCAAATCAGATATGGCGAATATCAACGAAAAAGAAAAACGGCTGTATAAAGAGATGGCAAAAGATTTGCTTGCCTTGACTGACAAACAAATTAATGCGCGAGTGGATGATGGCAGGTTTGAGGAGATACTTATATGAGCAAGAAATTCATGAGTGAAGGCGCACAGGTTATGCATGAGATGGCTCAAGACCTGTATGCAGACGGTATCATTGACGCTGCCCGTATGCGGGAATATGACGAACTCTGTTTTGCCGATGCGTCAAAACCCGAAACAATACGGCAGCCTGTGCGAGAGCTGAAATCCGCCGCCGCTTTGGCGCGCGCTTGACACTCTTCCCCTTGTTTTGCTATACTCCCTCGCATGTTGCTTTTTGGAGAAGGAGGAGCGCATGACCACAACTACCACAAGACTTACACGGCAGCCTGACGCAGCACACTTCAACGCTGCCCTCCCTGGCAGGAAAACCGCAAACCCCAACCCTCTCCGCTCTAGTCATCTAACCATCCAGGGCGGCCGGGCCCCCCCCCCCCCCGCCGGCTGCGTAGATGAATCGAGTGGAGAGAAGAGAGGCGGGGGTTTGCGGTGGTCATCATGCCCTCACCCCGGTCGTTTCCGGGACTTCGCAGCCTGCGGCCTTCAGTTGCGCAAGACGG
>JAITOJ010000033.1 GCA_031290005.1 Treponema sp.
ATTGAATAATATGGACTGTATTGTGAGTTTGAATTTCAAACATATCAATAAATTAAAAACAAAACAACAAACTGAAATAATTCACAACATGCTTGATTATAGCAATCCGGCTATTTGCACTCCGATGGAGGTAATTGAATATGAATAATTTTGAAGACCAGTTGGATGTTATTCGTGCAGAATTGTATGAAGAAACAAAAAACATGACAAACGCTGATGCCGCTCGTTTTGTAAATGAAACCGCACGGCCCATTGCCGCAAAATATGGGATTAAAATAATAAAAGAACCAAATTTTGCGTTAAAAAAAAGCTATAGAATGGCAATCAATGGCTAAAACGATTGTCCGCCCGCCCTTTTGTAGACAGTAGGTCTTACAGCACGCTCTGCAAAAACTGCCGCGTCCGGTCATTTTCGGGATTGGTGAAGATTTTTTCCGGCGGCGCGATTTCCAGCACCGCCCCCTGGTACATAAAGACCACCCGGTCCGCCGCTTCACGGGCAAAACCCATCTCGTGGGTCACCACCAGCATGGTCATGCCCCCATCGGCCAGACTTTTCATTACGGATAAGACCTCTCCCACCAGTTCCGGGTCAAGGGCGCTGGTAGGCTCGTCGAAAAGCATGATTTTTGGTTCCATTGCCAGGGCGCGGGCAATGGCCACCCGCTGCTGCTGTCCGCCGGAAAGCTGGGCGGGGTAGGCGTCCAGTTTGTCCGACAAGCCCACCCGGTCAAGCAGCGCCTTGGCCTTTTCGCGGGCCTGTTCTTCGGGGATTTTTTTTACGTGCATAGGCGCGAGTTTCACGTTTTCAATCACCGTTCTGTGGGGAAACAGATTGAACCGCTGGAACACCATGCCCACTTCCAGAAGCGCCGCCGAGCGTTCATGGGCAGGCAGTTTCGCCCGGTCAACGCCGTCTTCGCAGTCAAAAAGCAATTTGTCTTCTATATAAATCCGGCCTGAGTCGATTTTCTCCAGCCGGTTCAAAGAGCGCAGGTACGTGGACTTCCCCGCCCCCGACGGGCCGATGACGCACACCACTTCCTTCTGCTCCACCGTGAGGGACACCTTCTTGAGCACCTGCAAGTCGCCAAAGGCCTTGCTGATTTCTACGGTTTTAATCATGGGCATGGCATCCTCCCTACTCGTAGACCGAATATTTCTTTTCCAGTTTATGGAACACGAAGGTAAATACGGCGGTAATAATGAGATACAACACCATGGCCGGGATATAGACCAGAGCGCTCCGGGTGGAGCCTTCGATATTCCGGGTGGCCTTGGTGATGTCCACCAGGGCGATAATCGACACCAGGGAAGCGTCCTTCAAGACCATGATGAACTCGTTGCCCACCGGGGGAATCAGCCGGCGGATGGACTGGGGAATGACCACCAGGCGCATCGTCTGGGCATAGGACATGCCCAGGGCGCGGGAAGCCTCAAACTGCCCCTTGTCGATGGACTGAATGGCCGCCCGGATGATTTCCGCGCAGTACGCGGCGGAGTTCAGTCCGAAGGCGATGAAGGCCGCCAGAAACCGGCTGTTAATGGTGAGCCAGGGAGCCATCATAGGCAGGGCATAGTAGATAAAATAGAGCTGCATCAGGAGGGGGGTGCCCCGGAAGAAGAAAATATAGGCGGTGCAAAACCCGTTAACGGCCTTGACCTTTGACATCTTGCCCAGGGCCAAAAACAGGCTTCCCACCAATCCCGCGGAAACCGCGGTTATCGTTACTAAAATGGTAATCCGCGCGCCGCCCAAAAGCGAAGGAATCCAGGTAATCATTTTTTGCAGATTCGTCATGCGAGGGTTGCTCCTTTTTCAGTGCGGCGCGGCGCCGGTTATTTCCGGGCGGCGGAGACCAAATCCATGCCGAAAATTTCCTGGGAAAGCTTGAGCATGGTTCCGTCCGCGAACAGCGCGTCCAGGGCCTTGTCCAGTTCGGCGGTCAGGGCGTCGTTCCCTTTTTTCAGGCAGACACCGAAGAATTCGTCGGCCTCGCCCTGCCAGCGAATCTCGTAGGGATTGCCGGGTTCGGCCAGATAATCCGCCGCTACGGTGCTGTCGCAGACAACGACATCTACCCGGCGCAGCTTGAGTTCGTCAAAGCAGCTCATCACTTTTTCATACTCGTAGGGAGTAAACGGTACTCCCGCGGCGGCATATTTCTGCATAAAGATATCCGAGGTGGTCTCCCCCTGATAGGCGACTCCCAAACCGGCGCAGTCTTCGGGGCTTTGCGCCGTTATTGGCGACCCCTTCAGCACCACCATCGCCTGGGCATTGCCGATATAGGGCCTGGTAAAGTTGTGGACCGCCAGCCGTTCCGGGGTGATGGTGGACGCGGACATGATACAGTCGTAGTCCCCTTTGGTGACTCCGGCAAAAATGCCGTCCCAGGCGGTGTCCACGAACTCGACTTTGAGACCCAGCTTGTCCGCCAGGGCCTTGGCCATCTGCACGTCAAACCCGATAGGGGTCTTCCCGTCCACGTCGTAGTACTCAAAGGGCGGATAGCCAATTTCCATCCCAACCGTGAGCACACCCGGGGTTTTTGTGAGTCCGGCGGCTTCTTTCTTTTTACATCCCGCCAAAACACCGCTTGCCAGCACAAGTGCGGCAATCACCACTGCAAGAATTTTCTTTGCATTCATAATTTTCCTCCAAAAAAAAGAGAGATAACGACGGAATTCCCGCCGCCATCTCCATTGATGGGAAGAAGTATACAAGTCCAGCTTTTTTATGTCAATAACATATTACCAGCAGGGATGCCAGCCCCGGCAAATCCGTGCCAAAGCTTCTATATAAAAATAGTCTCCAAATATCACACACTCGTCCACACCTTCATTCAAGAATATATTATATGCCCCATGCAGCAAAAGCCCGGTAGATTCGGGCGTTGCCGCGGTGGTATATGACTTTATCAGGGAGACCATGATATGAAGCGCGGCGTTTTCGAAAAGCCAGTGTTCGTTTTTCGCCAGAGGCAGGGCTGCCCCCAATTCCTGCAACGCGCAGACGGCAATAGCTGAGGCTGAACTGTCCCTCGGCTCTTGCCCCTTGCAAATTTCCAGGTTCCAGTAGGCCACCAAGTCATTGGGCAGACGGTTGAGGAAGTAACTGGACAGCCCCCATGCGGTTTCCAGGTATTCAGGATGATGGGTGTACCGGTACGCGAGTATGTTGCCATACATTGCCCAAGCCTGTGCCTGAGACCAGCAAAATTCTTCCGACGGGCTCTGGGGAAGTTTATCCATCAGAGCCTTGCCGGGTATTGTCGCCCAGTCCCGCTGGATACGGGTATGGTTCACGTTACCGAGATGCTGCTCAGCCGCGTCCCGGTAATAGGGGTTTCCGGTTACTTCAGTGGCCCAGAACAAAAGCGATAGATTCAGGCTGTTGGTAATGCTCCCCTGCTTCATCAAAAGGTTCGCCGCTTTGAGGGCTGTGTCTTTTGCCCCGACGTCGCCGGTGAGACGCCAAGGAGTGATACAGGACAAATTATAGATAAAACCCAAATTCTGGGTGTCCACGGCAACGCGGTTTTCCAGCCTGCTCTGAAAATCCGGAAGATACGACTCCGCTGCCCAGCGGAATTCATCGTTTCCGGTACTCATCCAGGCAAGCCAGAGCATTCCCGGCCAAAAAGCGCTTGTCCACTTGGTATTGTCAATAAGGGGATACACGTTGCGCTCACTGGCCGGTGCGGGATAGCGGTTTCCAAAGACCGGGATGTTTTTGCGGATTTTCTCCCCTGCGGCTTCCAGAGCGTTATGCCAAAAAGCCGTATCTGTTTTGGGCGGCGTGGAGAACTGCCTGGCCCGGTCAATACCTTCTTTTTCCAAACGCTTTACTGGCATAGCAGGAGATGACGCCGCTTTTTTAGAACACCGTTATCACTTCGCCATTGGGATAGGTCTTGGTGATGTAGTCTTTCACTTTTTGACTCTGCAAAGCTTTTACCAGGGCGGTGATTTTAGGCAGGGTTTCGTTTCCCTGTTTGACCGCCACGATGTTCACATACGGGGAGCTGGCGCCTTCCACCACCAGGCCGTCCTTTGCAGCGCTCAAACCCGCCGCGATGGCGTAGTTGCCGTTGATAACCGCCGCATCCACGTCGGGAAGCACCCGGGGCACTGACGCGGCCTCGATTTCGCTGAACTTGAGGTTCTTTGGGTTTGA
>JAITOJ010000039.1 GCA_031290005.1 Treponema sp.
CATTTACCTTTTTGTGATATACTATGCGCTCAAATTGCTTGCGTATAAAAACAGGAGAATTACAACAAAATGACCGAACTACTGAAACGGGAACTTATCTATCTCTGGTACTACTTTGAGATCCAGTTTCGGCAAATCGTTGAGAAGCGCTGATTGAACGAATGTCCGAAGGTTAAAAAGATACGAATTATTTAATTTTTGTGCAGTCTATTGCACAAAAATTCAAAATATGATAGATTTGTGCAATGGAATGCACAAAATGAACGACGAAATACTGATACCCAGATCGGAGCACCTCGCCAGGCTGGCCGCCTTTAAGGACAAGCGGTTAATCAAAATCGTCACCGGGATACGCCGGTGCGGTAAATCGACCCTTTTTGAGCTGTACCAGATGCATCTGCTCGGAAACGGCGCGGCCCCGGAGCAGATAATCAGCCTGAATTTTGAAGACCCGGAACATGAGGGGCTGCTGCACTATAAAAAACTGTATGACCACATAAAAAGCCGCCTTATACCGGACAAAATGAATTATGTCTTTCTTGATGAAATACAGAATGTGCCGGAATATGAACGCGCGGCGGATGGTTTGTTTATCCAGAAAAATGTGGACCTGTACCTCACCGGTTCCAACGCCCACATGCTGTCCGGGGAAATCGCCACCCTGTTGTCCGGCAGATACGTGGAAATACAGATGCTGCCCCTGTCCTTTAAGGAGTATGTGACCGCCGTGCAGGGGGAAGGGAATTTGCAAAAGGCTTACGCCGATTATGTGCGGTACAGTTCGTTCCCTTACGCCCTGGCTCTGGGGGATGACCGCAGACGGATAAACGAATATCTGGGGGGGCTGTACAATACCATTATCTTTAAGGATGTGGTGTCCCGGAAGAAAATCGCCGACCCCCTGATGCTGGACAGTGTGGTGCGGTTTATGTTCTTTAATATCGGCAATCTGCTTTCCACCACCAACATCGCCAACACCATGAAAAGCCAAGGCCGGCCTGTCTCCATACACACGGTGGAAAATTATCTTTCCGCCCTGACGGACGCCTATGTGTTTTACCGGGCTGGCCGCTACGACATAAAAGGCAGGCAGTATTTGACCACCGGTGACAAGTATTACATCGCCGATATTGGCCTGCGCTACTATCTTTTGGGCACCAAAAACGTGAACATGGGGAGCATTCTGGAAAACATCGTGTATCTGGAATTGCTGTCGCGAGGGTACCGGGTTTTTGTGGGCAAGCTGGGAAACACGGAAGTGGATTTTGTGGCCGAAAAGCCAGGGGGCCAAACTGAATATTTTCAGGCGGCCCTGACGGTGCGCGACCAGGCCACGCTGGAACGGGAACTGGCTCCCTTAAACAACATCAAAGACCACAACGCTAAATATCTGCTCACCCTGGATATGGACCCGGAAGCGGCCTACAACGGCATACGGCAGCTCAATGCGCTGGACTGGCTGATGACGGATACCAGTAAAAATTGAGGGAACTTATGAACCGGTTTTGAAAGTCAGGGTGTTCCGCCAGGTTGATTGACTGGGCAATGTACGCCAAATGCTGGGCGCGTTTCCGGTGTTCTTCTGAAAAAAGCATGAGCGCCGCACCGTCCAGTGCGGCATTGCCCGCTGAAATCGCTGCCCCCGCGCATTGAACCGGAATCAGGCCGATGCGGGAAGCTTCAGTTGCGTCCATAAACGAGCCGAATGCGCCGCACAGGTAGAGCGGGATTGCCCGGCAATCAAACCGCGCTTCCTCCAGCAGCATATCCAGACCGGAGCGGACTGCGCCCTTTGCAAGCTGCAAATTGCGGATATCAGCCTGGGTAAGGACGATTTTTTTATTTCCTTTTTCGTAAAGGACAATCTGTGCTTTACCCATTTCTTCACCGGTGTGAGGCCCGGCGAGGAGTAAGCCCGTCTCATCCATCAGTCCCGCGTCAAGGATGCAGGCAGCGGCGCTCACCAGTCCGGTACCGCAAATGCCTTCCGTCTCTTTACCGCCGATGGTTTCCAGAATGAACGCGTTGTTTTTTCGTACAGCCCGGCATATTGCGCCGGAAGCCGCCCGCATCCCGTGACGGATGCCGCCCCCCTCAAAAGCCGGGCCTGCCGCCGTTGCCGCACAGATGAGCGTTTCCTCGGACGGCCCGCCGCTTCCGGCACAATAAAAGGCGATTTCACAGTTGGTTCCTATATCGGCAAGCAAAAAAGCGGTTTCGCCTGACTGCCCGGCTGTAGTCTCTGCTTCCCGGCGCGAAAGAACTGCGGTGAGGGCGGAAATCAAATCAGGGCCGGTAAAGGTTCCGGCGGCAGGGGGCAAAAAGACCGGCATATTTGGGGAGAGTGTTTCGGACGCGTAGTCAGGGCCATGTCCCGCGTACAGGTCTCCCCAGGAGATTTCAAAACCGAATAGGCTTTCCATTTCAAAAGGGGCGGCGGCCATGCGGGCGGTGGAATAGCCAGTTAAAAAATGAAGCATCGTTGCGTTCCCTGTGATGACCGCGCGGCCCGGGAATTTGCTCATTCCGTGCCCCCCGTCAATCCCCTGGTCTTTGAAAAGCCGCGCCGCGATACCTTCAAGCTGTCGCAGAATCGTGGTTTTCAGGAGCATCCGGTTTTCTTCTCCTTCGTTTGCGAAACCGATGCGGGAAATAATGTCTGCGCCCCAGCGGGTCTGGGCATTTTTTTCAGAAAAGGACGCCTGACCGGAGGAAGTGACAAGCCGGGCATCCACTGTGGTGGTGCCGATGTCGAAAGCAAGGCCGTATCCGGCGGTGGAAAAATCGTCCGGCATCAGGGTTTCAGCGTAAGGAACTGTTCAAAAAGCCGTATGATTGGCTCCGCCCGCCGGAGCCGGTCAGGATACAGGGCTTTGAGGCCCGCAGAGGCTTGGGTAATCATGCCCCGGGCGGTTTCAGCGGCTTTGCTGATAGAACCGCTTTGTTCCAGCAGGGCGATACACCGCTCCACTGCCGGGGACGCCGGACCTTCGTGTTTGGCTTGGTCAAAACAGGCGGCAATTGCCGGGAAATCATCCGGGCGCACTGCGGTGTGCAGGAGCACGGGGAAACTTTTTTTGCCTTCAACGATGTCGTCCCCGCGCTTTTTGCCCGGATTGCCCATGGTCAGGTTGATCACGTCGTCAAGAATTTGGAACGCCGCGCCAATATCTGCCGCGATTGCTCCTGCCCGTTCAATGATGTTGTCCGCCGCGCCGCCCGCGGTCATGCCGGTTTTCATTGCCAGGGACGCCAAGGTGCCGGTTTTAAACCGGATCATGGTCAGGTATTCATCCAGGGAAGGAAGGGCGGCGTTATCCTTGTGCCAGGCGATATCCATGGCCT
Organism: Treponema sp.; assembly: GCA_031290005.1. Lineage (GTDB taxonomy): Bacteria > Spirochaetota > Spirochaetia > Treponematales > Treponemataceae > JAISTZ01. The sequence continues at coordinate 3,346 of JAITOJ010000039.1, forward strand.
GGCCCAGGTGAAGCTGCCGGAGTTCTCGCATATACAGGGAATACAGCCGGTTTTGCAGGGGAGGGGCGGCGGCCCGTTCGATACAGGCGGCGGCTTCAAAATAGAGCCAGGATGCGGCGTTGAGAGCGGTGTCCACACCCCAGAGGATGTGCGCGGCGGGCGCACCCCGGCGGGTGTCTGAGGAGTCTTCAATATCGTCGTGAATCAGGCTGGCGGTGTGAGCAAACTCCACCAAGGGGGTGAGCTTGCAGGCGCTTTGCAGCAGGGCTTCGTCGTTATTGTTGGCTGCCAGGGAGGATCCAAGAACCAGCAAAAGGGACCGCCAGCGCTTGCCTCCCCGGCGAAGCAAGTCCCCGCACGGCCCGGCAAGGTCAGGATAGGCGTCGCCAGGCAAGGCCGCCGTCAGGCAGGCCTCGATGCGCTCAAGAATGGCAGTGTTGTCGGTGTTCATGAAGATAGTATAGCCTAAAGCCCGGTGAATGAAAAGCAGTAATTTTTTTGATTTTGTATATTGAAGCAATTTAGTAATTCTCATCTACACAAAGGTTTACATAAAGAATTTTTTTTAAAAATATTTCTTGCTTTTTTCACAGTCCTGTGTTATACTGAAAAAATAGTTTTTTTATGTTTTTTGTTGGAGGTTTTTATGAGCGGGACACATGCCTCAGGTTTTTCCCGGGAGCTTATCGCCTTTATCAACGAATGGAGGAGCAAACCGGGAAATCTGATTATGATTTTGCACAAAGTGCAGGAGGAACAGGGGTTCGTTTCCAAAGAAGCGGCCGGTGAGGTGGCGGAACTCACCGGAATCCCCCTGGCAAAAGTATTCGGAGTGATGTCCTTTTATCACTTTTTCAAGACCGAAAAGCCCGGCAAGAACCGCATGAGCGTCTGCCTGGGAACCGCCTGCTATCTGAAAGGCGGCCAGGACTTGTACGACGAGGCGCGGTCGATTTTGGGCCTCAAAGAAGGGGAAATCACCTCCTCCGATGGGGAATTCTCCATTGAACCGGTGCGCTGTATCGGGTGCTGCGGGCTTTCGCCGGTCATCACCGTGAACGGCGAGGTCTACGGCAAGTTGGTCAAGTCCCAGATAAAGGGAATTATCGACAAATACCGGACGCCGGTCAGAGCCACGGCCTAAGGCCGGAAGGCCCAAAAGCGGGAGCGTAGCGGCGTGCATTACACCCTGTGCGACATGGTGGCTGATTTGGCCCAAAACTCAAGTGAGGCCGGAGCGGCGCTGGTACAGGTGGATGTGGGGGAAACCGACTCCGGTTTTTCCTTTGTCATCACCGACAACGGAAAAGGCATGAGCACGGAAACCCTGGAACGGGCCAAAGACCCCTTCTATACCGACGGGTTGAAGCACCCCAATCGGAAGGTGGGGCTGGGGATTCCCTTCCTTATACAGACCGCGGCGGATACCGGCGGCTCCTGGGATATTCAGTCGGAACCGGGCAAGGGCACAAAGGTGAGCGGCGGCTTTGACACCGCCAACATCGATACGCCTCCGGCGGGGAATATTCCCCGGCTCTTTCGCGGCATCCTGACCTTTCCCGGCACTGCCGAAATCGTGATTACCCGGAAACGGGAAAGTCACCGTCATCCCGAAAACCGGCTTGACTACAGCGTAA
>JAITOJ010000016.1 GCA_031290005.1 Treponema sp.
TCCCCTTTGGCGCTTAACGCCCGCCCGGCTATTGTTCTTTTCCGCCCCTACGGGCGGGTTTTTCCAACCAATATGAAGTTCCTTCACAGCCCGGAGTGAAGACCCTTCACAGCCCCGTATTAAGACCCTTCACACGCCCGTATTAAGACCCTTCACACGCCCGTATTAAGCTCCTTCACACGGCCGTATTAAGCTCCTTCACACGGCCGTATTAAGCCCCTTAACACGGCCGTATTAAGCTCCTTCACACGCCCGTATTAAGACCCTTCACACGGCCCGTATTAAGACCCTTCACACGCCCGTATTAAGCCCCTTAACACGGCCGTATTAAGCTCCTTCACACGCTCGTATTAAGCTCCTTCTTCTTACGCCCGTAAGAAGCAATACCGACAATTCCTCTATACTCTACTCCTCTATTCCATTATACTCTGTTTGGTATGATTCTTTCTTTGGCTAACCAGGACATCGCTACTCCCCTCCCTGCCTTTGTGATGGGTATTATCAACCTTACCCCCGACTCTTTCTGGAGCGGCAGCCGCAAGTACGGGCAAACGCCCCAGGCAGCCGTGGGCGCCATGCTCAAAATGGAAGAAGACGGAGCGGATATTATTGATACGGGCGCCGAATCCAGCCGGCCCGGCGCGGCGTATGTGGGCGCGGAGGAAGAAACCCGCCGTCTTATCCCGGTAATCGCTGAGTTCCGGCGGCATTCATCGCTTCCCCTGTCGGTGGATACCCGCAAGCTGGCGGTGTTCCGGGCCGCCGTGGACGCCGGAGCTGACATCCTGAACGACATCTCCGCTCTGGAAGACGACCCGGACCTGGGCGCGTATGCGGCGCGGGGAAAAATTCCGGTCATCCTGATGCACAAACGAGGCGAACCTGCTATAATGCAGCAGCGCACGGAGTATGACGACCCCGTGGCCGAGGTGGAAGCGTACCTCTGGGGACGTATTGATTATGCCTTGTCGTGCGGCATCGGTAAGGACAAAATCATCCTTGACCCGGGCATCGGATTTGGGAAAAACCAGGAGGCAAACCGCGCCCTGATTGCGCGGAGCGGCGGGTTGTGCGGCGGGGAATATCCGGTACTCATGGCCCTGTCCCGCAAAACCTGGGTGGGCGGCGTCACTGGCCGGGATGTGCCGGAGCGGCTGGCGGGAACACTGGCGGCCAACCTGATTGCGGTGCAAAACGGGGCTGCCTTGGTGCGGGCGCACGATGTGCGGGAAACCGTGGATATGCTGAAAATACTCAAGGAGCTTGGAACACACAATGAACACCTTTGACCAGATACGCGTTATCTACGGCTATATCAAGCCGGTTCTGGACATCGGAATTCTCACCTTTGTCCTGTACAAGGCCTATGGAATCGTGGTCAAAACCAACGGTATCCAGATACTCCGGGCGGTCATTGTGCTGGCTTTGGCGTATGCCGTCGCCCTGCTTCTGAATTTGCCCACTGTCCTGTGGCTTCTCAATTCCCTGGCGCCGGGCCTGTTGATTTGTTTTGCCATTGTGTTTCAGCCGGAACTCCGCAAAATCTTTTTGCAGCTTGGCCAGGGGGGGTGGTTCACCGTTGGCAAACGTTCCCGGCACACCTATATCGACTCGGTGCTCCTGGCCGCGGAGCGGCTTTCCGCCCTGCGCCGGGGGATGCTGGCGGTTTTTGTACGCCGCACCGAAGTCAACCATATCATCGAAACCGGCACGCCCCTGAACGCCGACCTCTCTTCCAGCCTGCTGGTCACGATTTTCGGCCACGACACCCCCTTTCACGATGGGGCGGTCATTATCCGGGGCGGCAAGGTGCTGGCCGCGGGCTGTTTTCTGCCCCTGTCGGAACAGCAGGATATCAAGAAGACCTTTGGAACCCGCCACCGGGCCGCCCTGGGGACTTCCGAGGAGACCGACGCGGTGGTGCTGGTAGTTTCCGAGGAGACCGGGGCAATCAGCCTGGCCTACGATTCCAAACTTCACTACGACTTGTCCCTGGGCCAGGTGACCAAAACCCTGGAAACCCAACTGGAAATCACCCGGGACAGCGCCACTTATGAGGACCCCGCCAATGAAACTCCCGAAATTGTCTCCAAGCTTTGAAAAACTGCTCCATAACTGGCCGGCCAAGATAATCTGTCTGGCCCTGGCGCTGGTACTCTATTTCTTCTACCAGGTTATCTCGTTAGACCGGAAAAACGTATCCGCCAGACTTTCGGTACAAACCGATGGCCTTATGCTCCCCGCCAGTTCATACGACAGCTTTATCCGGGTCATCTTCCGGGGCAGCAAGGAAAACTTGGCGGTCATTACCGAGAACGAATTTGAAGTCTTCCTTGACCTCACCTGGTACACCAGAGAGGGGCAGTACAACGTGCCGGTGAAAATCCGGCTCAGTCCTGCCCTGATGAAGCTTGACCCCCTGGAAATCCATCTTGTTCCAGATACCATTCCCCTGAAAATCGAGAACCGGGAATATGCGGAGATTCCCCTGAAAGCTATGCTGCAAGGCGAGGCTGCCCACGGCTACCAGACCGCCGGAGTGACGTGTACCCCCTCCACGGTGCGGGTGTCCGGGCCGCGTTCCCTGGTGCGGGGTCTGCAAAGCCTGCCCACCGGGGACATCCCTCTGGACGGACGGCGCGTTTCATTCAGTATGCCCGTGAAAGTGCTGAACGAATCGGAATTTATCCGGCTGGAATGGGAAGAACCGGTGACCGCCACGGTAACCATTGCGGAAAAACAAGAAACCCGGCGCGTTTCCCTTGCCCTGGAATTGCGCGACCTGCTGCCGGACTTTGCCGTACCCGAAGAACTGCCTCCGGTGGAATTGGAAATTTCCGCTCCCCAGCTTATCATGGACCGGCTTGACCTTTCCCTGTGCGGCGCTGCTGTGGACTGTTCCGGCATCACTGCGGAGGGATCCTACGAACTGCCTGTCTTTGTGACGCTTCCATACGGGTTTACCTTGAAGTCCCAGACGCCGGAATCGCTGGCCTTCACCGCTGTTTCCCGGGAAACAGCGGTTTCGGAAGCGGAAGGAGCGGAAGAATGATTACCGGTACGGGCTGCGACATCGCCAAAATCAGCCGCTTTGAGCGGTGGGTGCATAACAAGGCGCTCACCCGGCGGTTTTTTCACCCGGAAGAACTGGGGATTCTTGACCGTTCACCCCGGCAGGCGGCCCAATCCCTGGCCGCCCGGTTTGCCGCCAAGGAAGCCTATTCCAAGGCCCTGGGTACGGGTTTTCATGGACTGGAACTGCGGGACATCTGCGTGGTCACCGGCGGGAACGGGAAGCCTTCCCTGGCAGTTCACAAGAGCGCCCTGGGCTTGCTTCAAAAGAACGGAGCGGATACCATACATCTGTCCCTGAGTCACGATGGTGACTATGCTCTGGCCTTTGTGATACTGGAAAAAACAGAACTGGAGGAAAAAAATGACGAAATCCTTTAAAAAACTGGAATCCAATATATCGTATTATGCGAAAAAACCTACGGCCTGTCCGGTGTGCAAAAATGAATTTCCCCGGGAAGATATGCTCTCCGGCGGCGGCAGGATGATTGCCGGCGACCTGACCGACGAACTCCGCCGCACTTACGAGCCTTCCGCCAAATACGGCCCGGTGTATCCCCTGATGTACACTGTGGGGGTATGCCCGGAATGTTTTACCGCCTTTTTCTGGAGCGATTTTACGGAAATCACCGAGGCGGATACTTTCACGGCCTGTCTGGAGCGGCAGGAGAAAAATAAAGCGGCGGTTGCCGCAGTGTTCCCCTATTACGATTTTAACCGCGCCCGCACCCTGCTGGACGGGGCCGCCGCTCACTTCCTTGCGCTGCTTTGCTACGAAAATGCGGCAAAAAGCCATTCTCCCACCACCAAGCAGGGAATTCTTGCCCTGCGTCTGGCCTGGCTGTCCGGAGATATGAACAGACTGTGCCCGGGACGGAATTACGACTATGTGCAGCAGGTGTTTTACCGCAAAGCCCTGTTCTTCTATACGCAGGCGCTGGAATACGAAGCCGGCGATACGGAAAACTTTGACGGCATCGCTAATTTTGGGCCCGACATCGATAAAAATTATGGTTACACCGGGGTATTGTATCTGGCCTGCCTGCTGGAACTCAAATACGGCCAGCGGGAAGACATGCCCGTGCGGCTTCAGACTCTTGGCAGGCATAAACGAAATATCGCCAAGGTGTTTGGTTTGGGCAAGGCGTCTAAAAACAAGCCCCTGCCACTGTTGGAACACGCCCGGGCGCTCTACGACAATATTAAAAAAGATCAGCAGGACGCGAACATGCCCGACCTTGACCTGGATTTTGAGGATGATGAACAAGCGTAATATTCTGCTCCGGCTGTCCTATGACGGCACGAATTTTTGCGGCTGGCAGCGGCAGGACCGCGCGGACCAGGGCAAGCCCGTTCGGACAGTGCAGGCTGAGCTGGAAAGGGCCCTGGAAAAGCTCCACCATGAACCCACCCCGGTGTCCGGCTCCGGGCGCACTGATTCGGGGGTACACGCCGCGGGACAGGCCGCCAATTTTTTTTCCCCCGTCGATAGTATTCCGGTGGAAAACTACATCTCCGCCCTGAACAACCTGCTCCCGGCGGACATCCGGGTACACCAGAGTGTTTTGGTTCCCCCGGACTTTCACGCCCGGTTCAGCACCATTGCCCGGACGTACCGGTATTTTCTGCACTACAACGGCGTTCCTTCGGCCTATGAAGCGCCATACGTGTGGACACTCCGGCACTGTCCCGATATACGGACCCTGAACAGCATGGCGTCCTGTCTGTCTGGAGAAACCGACTGCACGACTTTTGCTGCCGCCGGGGATGTCTCCCAGTCAAAGCGCCGGTATATTGAAATGGCGGCCTTCTTTCCCCAGGGAAACAGGCTGGTCTTTGAAATCCGGGCCAATGCTTTTTTATGGAAGATGGTGCGTTCATTGGTGGGTACCCTGGTGGACTTTGAAAACGAGGGCAGGAACGCCGCTTTTTTCCGGGAAACCCTGGAAGCTTGTGACCGTTCCCGGGCAGGGAGCACCGCTCCCGCGCAAGGGCTTTTTTTGTGGTATGTGAATTACGAAGGAATTAACAGAGGAAAGGTATGAATTTTGAGGAAGTCAAAAATGTGTTACTGCGGGTCATCATTGACCCGAGGGTCATCTTTATCACTATCGCGGTACTAGTCTATGTAACCATCGTTACGGGGGTCGGTTCAGCTAAAAAAGTGCGTCTCAAGATGAAACTCAAACCCATAAAACTGAAGATGAAAAAAGCTCCAGAAGCTCCCAATTCCGAGGAAGAAGAAATGGAAAATCAGTCGGACGCACGAAAAAACGGGGCTAAAAAGTGATTCATCTTAAAAATGAAAAACAGATTGCGGGAATCCGGCAATCCTGTATACTGTTAAGCAGCTTATACCGGGAACTTATCCCCCAGGTAAAGCCAGGAATCAGTACCGGGGATATTGATGACTTTTGCAGGAAATATATCGCCAAAAATGGCGGCCGGCCCGCGTGGTTCCGGGAGGACTTCCCCGGCGCGGCCTGTGTTTCGGTGAACGAAGAGGTAATCCATGGAATCCCTTCAAAAAACCGGAAAATCAAAAACGGTGATTTGGTGTCCATCGACATCGGCATAGACCTGGGGGGCTTTATCAGCGATTCAGCGGTCACGGTTCCGGTCGGCGTCGTGAGTTCCGGCGCGGCGCACCTGGTCAGAGTGACCCATGAGTGCCTTGACGCGGGTATTGCCGCCTGTAGGCCGGGAAACCGAATTTCAGATATTTCCAAGGCAGTATACGCCGTTGCTCAGGCTGCGGGTTTCGGAGTGGTACACGAATACTGCGGTCATGGGGTGGGTCTGGATGTCCATGAAGACCCCAGCATCCCCAATGTACCCGGCGGCAGGGGGGCGAATCCCCGAATTCAGGCCGGAATGGTGCTCGCCATTGAGCCGATGATAAACCTGGGAACCGGGGATGTCGATCTGCTTGAGGATGGCTGGACAGTGGTCACCGCAGACCGTAAACTGTCTGCCCACGAGGAACACACAGTGGTTGTTTTTGCAAATCATACGGAAGTGCTTACCGCACGGTAGCGCTATTTTTATCTTACTTGAAAAGGAGTATTACATGAAAAAGATTAACTGGGGCATCATCGGATGCGGGCGGATTGCGCAACATTTCGCCACCGCCTTGGTCAGGGACGCAAACTCGGTGTGCGCCGCAGTGGCGTCCCACAGTTCTGTCCGGGGAAGCGCCTTCGCGGTGCAGTTTGGGTTCAAAAAGTTCTACACCGATTACGATGCGCTGATAGCCGACCCCGGCATTGACGCGGTGTATATCGCAACCCCTCACAACTTGCACAAGGCCCTGTCGATTCGGGCTTTGTGCTCAGGAAAGGCGGTGCTTTGCGAAAAACCCGCGGCAGTCAATTCCCGTGAGATGGCGGAAATCATCGGCACGGCCCGGGCAACAGGTTCCTTCTTTATGGAGGCCTTGTGGTCAAAATTCCTGCCGGTATATCAGAAAGCGCTGGACTGGATTCAGGAAGGCAGGATCGGAATACCACGGGCGGTTCAGGCGGCCTTTTGTTACCCTGGAAAGAATGCCCCGCTCTACATGGATTCTGGCTACACCACTGACCGGCTCTATGACCTGGCTCTGGCTGGCGGCGCCGCTCTGGACGCGGGTATTTATCCCGTCACCTTTGCCCTGGATGTTGCCCGCGCCGCCTTTTCCGCGGACAGCTATCCTGACCGGGTGGCATCGTTTTCCCGCATTGGCAAAACCGGGGTTGATGTCTATGACAGCGCTTCCCTGCTGTTCACCCCCCTGTCCGGGTCAACCGAAAATCCCCTGATAGCCCAGCTTACCTGCGCTATGGACGTGGGCTATGCCCCGCTCTTGCGCAACGCGTATGTGTTTGGCAGCAGCGGAACTCTGACGCTGCCCAATTTCTGGTATGCCCAGCGGGCCGAGCTTCATACTGCCGAGGGCGCGATGGTGGAAGTGTTTGAAAAACCCTTTGCGATCAATGGCTACGAATACGAAATTGTCGAGTTTGCCCGCTGTTTTGCCCTGAACGCCCGGAATAAATCTGTTCTTGAATCGTCCGGCCACACCCATGCCCAGACCGCATCGGCCATCCGTATTTTGGACACGATCCGGCTGCAGGGCAATATCTTTTATCCCGGCGAAAGCGCGGAACTGCTCAGTCAGCTCACCACCAATCCCGCTATCCTGGAAGGCATTGCCGCCGGGGCGCTCAAATCCGCGGTGCCGCCGCCGCGCAAAATAGTGCAGACCCTCAAAGCCATCGTAACCCGGAAGCCGGAGGGAACGCAGCCGGAGTCCGCCGCAACGCCGGCGAAAACGCCAACGGAAACACCGGCAGAAGCGCCGCCGGAGACGCAGGGCATTCAGCGCACGGGCATCGTGCGAAGCGTTGCCAAGCACACAGGAATGGAAATCTCAGTCTACACCGATGGCGGGTGTGCGGGGAATCCTGGCCCCGGCGGCTGGGCCGCGGTAATCGTCTTTGACAAGACAGAATACCAGTTCTCCGGGGGCGAAAATCCCACCACCAATAACCGCATGGAACTGATGGCAGCCATCGAAGCTCTCAAGAAACTGCTGGGAAATCCGGACTGGAGCAAGGGGCACATCAAGATACACTGCGACAGCCAGTACGTTAAAAACGGCATAACTGACTGGATAAACGCCTGGAAGCGCAATGGCTGGCGTACCTCGGATAAGAAGGAGGTCAAAAACCGCGACCTGTGGCTGGAACTGGATGCTCTGGCGCGGGATCTTGACCTGGACTGGCGGTGGGTCAAGGGCCATGCGGGCGATCGCTACAACGAGATGTGCGACAATCTGGCGAAAAAGGAATGGAGCAAGTTTCTTTGAGTTTCTAAAACCCCTTAATCTTTTTGCCGAACAGCATATTCTGGTAACACCGCAGGCAGCCGGGGAACATGCCCCCTTCGCTTTCGTGAACGGTCTTACGAAACCGGTTTGCCCGGTCGCCGTTGTAGATTTCCGTGAAGGACTGTTCCTTGATGTTCCCCAAAATAAAGTCCGGGTAGTCGGCGCAAAAATGCACATCCCCGTTCCAGTTGATGTTGGTCTGGCACCAGGGCACAATGCAGTGGTTCCGCACCGGGGTTTCCAGGTCATGGTAGTACTGGTGGATTTTTTCGGGATTCAATGCCGGCACGGTGATGGTGGGATGCCCGTAGTCGGTATGGTGGATGGTTTGCAAAATGTCGTAGAGGCGCTGGGCGTCGATATTCTGGTTGTAGCCGGTATTGTAACCTTGCAGGCAGTCAATGTCCGTGTCCAGTTTTTCTTTCATAAAGCGCTTTTGCCGTTCGATAATGCCGTCATTGGTGTATGTGCCCAGGTTGAACATGTGCACCATCAGGTTCCACTCCCGGCTGGCCTCGGCAAGTTTATCCAGATACAGATAATTCTTGTTGGTGACGGTGGTCACCACTCCCAGAAACGGGAGGTTTGATTTCTGCCGCGCCTTTTCCCGGTTGATTGCCTCAAAACCCCGGATAACCCGGTCATACGAACCATTGCCCCGGATGGAATCATTCACGTCCTGAAAAGCGTCCAGGGACACAAAAATCGTACTCCATTTGTCCCGCACAATCTGCTCCGCGTGCTGTTCCAGGAGGGTTCCGTTGGTATTCACGCTGACGAACAGGCCCTTGCCCACCATGTATTTCGCCAGGGGCATTAAATCAGGATACAGGAATGGCTCGCCGCCCCAGAGGTAAATCACGGGCTTTTTTGGGGCGATTTCGTCCACGATTTCCTTGTAGCGTTCCAGGGACACAATGGTTTTGGCCGCTTCCGATGCGATTTTGCCTTTCATAATCCCCTTGTCCCCGAACTGGCCGCACATGACACAGTGCAGGTTGCACAGGGGGGTGAGCTTGAAATACATCAGGCACAGATTTTTCAGGTGATTGTATCCGTAATCGTGCCGACTCTTGAGCTTGGTCAAGCCCAGTTTGTAAAAAGCATAGGCCATTTTACGAGAAAGCAGTGGTTCCTTGCGAAAAAGCGCGGGAACCACCGAAATGTTTTTGTTCAATTGGTTACTCCATGTGTTTCAGCCTGTACCCTCGTAATCCCGATGTGCGGGGTGGTCAAGTCAAGGCCGGCCGCTTTGTAGCCGTCCTGAATATTCTGATACAGTTCCGAATATATCCGCGCAAGCCGTTCCACATCTTTAGTGAAGGCGTTAATTTCGTACCGACAGTAAAAATCGTCCAGGGCCTTTTGCAGCACATAGGGCGCAGGTTTCTGCTGCACTCCCTGGGTCTTTAAGGCCGCCTCAATCAGGATTTGATGGACCGTTTTCCAGGGCGTGGCGTAGCCTTCGGTCAGTTCCGTGTGAATCACCAGGCCGTTGTCATTTTCCAGGGACGTGTTATAATTGGTTACCGCGGAATTGAGCACCGTGGTATTCGGGAACGTGACGTACTCGTTTTTGGGCGTCCGAACCCGGGTGACGATGCCGGACTTTTCTTCCACAAAGCCCGTCACGTCCCCCAGTTTGATAAAGTCCCCCACCTTGAAAGACCGGGTATAGGTGAGGACAATACCGGCCACCATATTGCTGATGGCCGAGCTTGACCCAAAGGAAATCAGCAGACCCGCAAAGACCGAGATGCCTTTGAATGCCTCGCTTCCCGAGTTGGGCAGCAGGGGGTAAATCACCGCGGCGGTGAGGGCGAAAATCAGCACCCGCAGAATCTGGTAGGTGGGCTGCGCCCAGTCGGCGTAGAAGCCGGAGATAACCAGTTTGCCCCGCTGAATTTGGGTGGAAAAGAACTTCACCATCCGCAGGATGTAGCGGGTCACAAACACGGTGACGGCAATCATGAACAGGCTGGGGATATACTGGATAAAGCCGATGATGATGTTTTTAAGGGGGTTCCAGACATAGCCTATCAGGGTTTGCGCCAGGGTGCGGGTGGGGGCGAACAGGGCGAATACCGAAGTGATGGCGATGTACAAGGAGATAACCATCGCCAGGAATTTGAGCACCCGCACCAGGAAAGACGCCGCTCCAAGCATTTGGCTGGTTTCCAGCAG
>JAITOJ010000127.1 GCA_031290005.1 Treponema sp.
TTGGCAGAATCACTGATACTGCCCTGATTTCCCGGTCTCTCATTTTTTCCTTTCTGCCCCATATCGCAAACAGTCTGCCCGCAAATCTGCAATTTGAGGTCAATCCCCCGGAAGTCCGCCCGGTCCTGCACATCAATATTGACGACACAGTACTTTCTTCCATACCGGAATCCTATCTGGTTCCAAACGGCGTCCATCAGCTCAGTTTTGAGGCCGAAGGATACAGCACCGAGACCGTAAGTATGCATTTTGCCGGCGGCGAGACCTATCGTATCCGCCTGGACATGCACGAGAAAACCCTGGATGCCATCTCTCTTGCCCTCAAGCGGGATGCGGCGGGGATGTTTCTGATTAACGCCATGCCTGTCAAAGGGCCGCCAGTTACGGTGGAAGTCAGCGGTCAGTCGGTGCTCGGTGTGTTTGACCCCGGCGAGGACGGGGTGCCGGGCTACTTTGTTATTCCCCCGGAAGCGCAAAACGCTCCGGGAAAAACATGGACGGTCCAGCCCAATACCGCGGACGCGACAGCAAAAATTGAGAAAAGCCGGAAAATTATGTATGTGTCCTACAGCGCTTTTATGACTTCTCTGCCGGTGCTGGCCTATTTTCTGGGGGAGTATCAGCAGCATGGATTCGCCTATCAGAATGGATTTGAGGGAGCTGACGAGTACAGCCGGTGGCTGCTTTACCGGAATATTTCCATTGGCGCGACAGTGACGACGGCGGTTAATTTTTTCTCCTGGCTGTTTGTCTATTTATATCAGGCCAACGGGGTGGTGCCTGTTACCGCAAAAGCCGAAAAATACTAAGGGGACAGTATGGCAAAACAATCATTCGCGGATAAATTAAAAAACCTGTTCCGGCTTCATGCCGAAAAAAACGAGTCTTTTTTTGATGATTTGACCGACGCGCTTATTGAAGGCGACCTGGGGGCCAAAACTGCCTATGAGATTATCGGGGAACTGGAAAAGACCTGCCGGCAAAACCGTATTTCTGATGAGAAAGCAATTATTGCCGCTCTCCGGGATGCGCTGCTTCAAAATGTACGGGCCATAACGCTGCGGCCCGAACCAGGGCGGACTTCTATTTACCTGGCCCTGGGGGTAAACGGGGTGGGAAAGACCACTACCATCGCCAAGCTGGCCCGGCTGTTCCGGGATGGGGGCACGCAAAATGTGGTCATCGCCGCGGCGGATACCTTCCGGGCCGCGGCCATTGAGCAGCTTAAAATCCACGGCGGCCGGCTGGGCATCCGGGTGGTGGCCCAGCAGCATGGCTCTGACCCTTCGGCGGTGGTGTATGACGCTGCGGAGTCGGCGTCTTCCCTGGGGGGCGGCCTGGTGCTGGCGGATACGGCGGGCAGGCTGCACAACAAGGAAAATCTGGTGCGGGAACTGCAAAAAATAGACCGGGTGGCATCCTCCCGGGCAAGTCCCGGCTGTTACAAAAAGATTCTGGTTCTGGATTCCACCACGGGTCAGAACGCCCTCCGTCAGGCCGAGGTGTTTCATCAGGCGGTGGGCGTCGACGCGGTGGTGATGACCAAATACGATTCCACCGCCAGGGGAGGCGGGGCGTTTTCCATCGGCAGGGAGCTGGGGATTCCCGTGGCCTGGGTGTGCTTTGGGGAACAGTACGGGGATATCCGCGCCTTTGACCCCTGGCAATATACGGGTGAATTTTTGGGGATTGTGTGATGAAGATTTGGGGAGCAGTATTTCTGTTGTTCGTCCTGGGGGCGGGGGCGTTTATTTCCCAGGCGGCGGATGTCCTGGAAATTTCCGAACCAGCGGGTAAAACCGCGGATCCCGCCGCGCCGGATGTGACGTACCCGGATGCTGACGGCAGGCTCAGGCGGATTGCCTGCGATGATGAGACTATGGCGATCCTTTCTTTTAACGCGCCCCTGCACGTGGTGAGTGGTAATGACGATACCTTTGTGCAGACCCGCTACAATGAGCGGGGGCAGCTTGTTTCCCGCGCGGTCTGGAAAGTTCCGGCTTCTGAAACTACCGGAGACGGGGAAGCGGCGGCAGCGTACCGGGAGGCTTTGCGGGGCTTGCTGACGGAATATTTCTATTCCAGCGCTTCAACCCGTCCTGAAAAGCGTCTCGTTATCTCGCCGGACACGCAGGAAGAAACCTTCTACCTGGCGGACGGCAGAGAGGCGCGCCGCGATATGTATACATCCCAGGAGGATGGCGGCCGGGACCTGGTATTGCGGACCAATTACCGCTACGATTCCCAGAAAAGGCTGACGGGAACCGATAAAATCGATTACGCGGCCCTGGCCGCCGCGCCCGCCGCGAAAGAAGAAATCCGCTATCAGTACACAGAAAAGTCCCGGAACGCCGACTTTGAGCGCCTGCTGGATAACACGGTGGTCATGAAAACCGAATATGAAACTGATTCAGCGTACACGGAAACACGGTATTTTGACTTCGGATTTTCCGTGGAAACCACCTACCAGAACGGCGTCAGGACTCTGGAGCGGTTCATGCAGGAAGGCACAGAAATACGGCGCCAGGATTACGGCAATTAACGTTCAAGGCTGACCAGAGCGACAGCGCCCGAATCGTACACCGCATAACCCGCCGGAGAATTGTCTTTGGGCAGCGAAATCGAGCCGGGGTTGCAGATGATAACGCCATCGCTGTTTTGTTCCAGTATTTGGGTGTGAATATGCCCGAACAGGAATAGGTCTCCCGCGGCAAGGTGGGGGAACCGCTCCAGGGACCAGATGTGTCCGTGGGTGATAAAAATCTTCCGGCCTTCATCGACCAGCAAACAGTAGTCAGCCATCAGCGGGAAATTGAGCACCATCTGGTCAACCTCGGCGTCGCAGTTGCCCCGGCAGGCAATGATTTTGTCCGCGCGGCTGTTCAGCAGTTCCGCCGTTCGCAGGGGATTATGGCCCGGCGGCAGGGGGTTTCGCGG
>JAITOJ010000009.1 GCA_031290005.1 Treponema sp.
ATGAGTGTGGTGAACCAGCGGCCATTGTATATCAACTCGCTCACCTTGAGGGCAAGCTGCTGCTTGTAGTAATAGGTGTCCCGGTCAAGGCACAGGTGGTCAAGCTGCTCGTGGGCAAAATAGAGAATTGCCCCGCCGGGAGTTTCGTAGACCCCCCGGCTTTTCATGCCCACCACCCGGTTTTCCACGATGTCCACCAGACCCACGCCGTTCCTGCCGCCAATGCTGTTCAGTTCTTGCAAGAGGGCCAGGGGGCTCAGTTTTTTGTCGTTCACCGCCACGGGCACGCCCTGCTCAAAGTCGATTTTCACGTACTCCGCCTTGTCCGGCGCTTCCTCCGGCGTGGTAGTCAGCTTGAGCATGTGTTTCCAGTTGGGCTCGTTTTCCGTCTCTTCCAGTTCCAGCCCCTCGTGGGACAAATGCCAGACATTCTCGTCCCGGCTGTAGGATTGGTCGCGTTTCATGGGAACCGGAATCTTCCGGGCCTCCAGGTAGGCGATTTCATCGTCCCGGCTCTTGAGGTTCCACTTGGGGTCCCGCCAGGCGGCGATCACCCGCAAGTCCGGGGCAAAGGCTTTGATGGCCAGCTCAAACCGGATTTGGTCGTTGCCCTTGCCGGTGGCGCCGTGGCACACCGCCGTAGCGCCCTTGAGCCGGGCGTATTCCACCAGAATTTTGCCGATGAGGGGCCGGGCCGTGGAAGTCCCCAGCAGATAGCGGTCTTCGTAGACGGCGTTGGCCTTCACGGCTTTCCAGACGTACTCACGGATGTATTCCTCCCGGGCATCCACCACGTAACATTCCGAAGCCCCGGTGTCCAGGGCGCGCTTTTTAATCGCTCCCCAGTCGTCCTGCTGGCCCACGTCGATGCAGACCGCGATCACGTCGTAGTCGTAGTTCTCCTTGAGCCAGGGAATAATCACCGTGGTATCAAGTCCGCCGGAATAGGACAGAATCACTTTCTCTTTTGCCATTTACCGCTCCTTGCAATAACCGCCAGTCAACGCCGGCGGACTAATTTAATTTATAGCGCGACGTGGAAACCGTATGCCCTTCGTTGTATACGTCAAACCACATTTCCTTCTTGCCGGTCCGATCAAGGGCGTTGTAGAAATCTTTCAGGTTGGTCACCTTCTGGTCGTTCACCGCGGTAATCACGTCCCGGTTTTGCAGACGTATGGCTGCCGCCGCGGTTTTCGCGGTCACGTTGGACACCACCACGCCGTTGACGTTTTTGTCCAGTTCCAGTTCTTTGCGGATGTCGTCGGTAATCGGGGCCGCCACAAAGCCCGGCCAGAGGTTCGCGTTGTTGGACGCTACCGTGTCGTTCCGATTTTCCACCTTGACGTTCACCGTCACTTCCCTGCCCCCGCGAACCACGTCGAATTTGGCGGTCTTGCCTACTTCCAGATCGCCAACCTGACGCACCAATTGGTCAACGGTCTTCACGCTCCTGCCGTCCAGGGCAGTCACAAAGTCTCCGGCCTGCATTCCGCCTTTTTCCGCGGGGGAGCCGATGTAAAGCTGGGACACAAAGGCCCCTTCCCTATTGCCAACTCCGAGAGCGTCCTTGTATTCCTTGCTCACCTCGTTCAGGGCCACTCCTATCCAGCCGTAGGTCACCTTGCCGTTGGTAATAAAGTCGTCGATGGCTTTTTTTACGTTATTGATACTGATGGCAAAGCCCAGGCCCTGAGAGCCGCCGGACTGGGAAGCGATCCAGGTGTTGATACCGATGACTTCGCCGTAGATATTGACCAGGGGGCCGCCGGAGTTGCCCTGGTTGATGGCCGCGTCGGTCTGAATGAAGTCGCTGATATTTTCCACCCCCGTGCCGGACCGGCCCAGAGCGCTGATAATCCCCTGGGTGATGGACGAGTTAAAACCCAGGGGAGTTCCCATGGCAAAGCAGATATCCCCGGGTTTCACCGTGTCCGAGTCCCCAAGGGTTGCCACGGAAATGGCATCATCGTCGGACTCAAAGGATACCAGAGCGATGTCCCGCCGGGAATCCGCGCCCACCAGGGAACCATTCATCACCCGGCTGTCATTCAGTTTGATGGAAATCTCCGTAGCGGAACCCGCCACATGATTATTGGTGAGCACATAGTAGGTCTTGCCGCTTTTCCGCACAATCACCCCGCTGCCCAGACCGGACTGCTCGTATTCACGAGGCGTGCGGCTGCCGTCGTTCGGCTGTCCAAAAAAGAAGAACGGCAGTCCTTCAAAAGGATTGGCCGGGGCGGTTTTTTTTTCTTTGGTGTCAATTTCAACCACTGAGGGCATAACCCCCGCGGAAACCGCACGGAATACGTCCTGCATGGCTTCCACCACAGTCAGTGAGTTTGCGGGAATTTGCACCGCCGGATAGGTGTCCGCAAAAGCGGTCGCCGCCGAACCCTTTCCATTGGGATTGCAGGAAAGAGAGAAAAGCACAAAGGATAACATCACCGCGCCCAGCGCGAGGGCTATTCTTTTTGTCCAGGTTTTCATAGGGAATACCTCCGAAATTAATAAAATAGTGTCTTCTAATATGCCGAAATCAGGACTTCTTTACAAGAGATACTGGAAAATATAACAGATTTTTAGAATTTATTACACAGAAATTATTTTTTGCGCCCATACCGCGCGGAGTTGACCTGCAAGAAGAATTACGATAAAATACTAGTATACAAGTTAGCAATTTTTGGAGGTTTATATGCAGATGACCATGCGCTGGTTTGGAACCGGCTATGATTCTGTTACTTTACAGCAAATTCGGCAAGTCCCCGGTGTTACGGGGGTTATCACCACATTGTACGGAACCAGGCCCGGCGAGGCCTGGGAACTCAAGGACATCCTGGCGCTCAAAAAAGAAGTTGAGGACGCGGGGCTCAAAATCGCCGGAATCGAAAGCGTCAATATCCACGACGCCATCAAGACCGGCCACCCTGACAGGGACAAATACATCGACAACTACATCGCCACCCTGGAACGGCTGGGCCAGGCGGACATCCGCCTGATTTGCTACAACTTCATGCCCGTGTTCGACTGGACCCGGAGCGATTTGGCAAAGGTGCGGCCCGACGGCAGCACGGTGCTCAGCTACAATCAGAAAATCATCGACCAGATTGACCCGAACAATATGCGGGCCCTGCTGGAAAAACAAGCCAATGGGTTTGTACTCCCCGGCTGGGAACCCGAACGGATTGCCAAACTCAAGGAACTGTTTGCCATGTACCAGGATGTGGACGAGGACAAGCTCTTTGAGAATTTTGTGTATTTCCTCCAGCGGATTATGCCCACCTGCGACAAATACCGCATCGACATGGCCATCCACCCCGACGACCCGGCCTGGCCGGTTTTCGGCCTGCCCCGGATTATAACCGGCAAGGAGAAAATCCAGCGGTTCCTGAAAGCCGTGGACAACCCCCACAACGGGCTGACCCTGTGTACCGGCAGCCTGGGCTCAAACCCCAAAAACGACATTCCAGATGTCATCCGCGCCTGCAAGGGCCGGATTCACTTTGCCCACATCCGCAACCTGAAACACAACGCCCCCGGCGACTTTGAGGAAGCGGCCCATCTTTCCAGCGACGGCTCCATGGACATGTTCGCCATTATGAAGGCCCTGTACGACACGGGCTTTGACGGCGTAATCCGGCCTGACCACGGGCGGGCCATCTGGGGCGAGGTTTCCATGCCCGGCTACGGCCTGTATGACCGCGCCCTGGGCTGCGCCTACCTGAACGGCCTCTGGGAGGCCCTGTCCAAAACAGACAAACGATAAACGACAAAGGAGAATACGGCTATGAAATTAAACGCAGCAGAATTGCGAAATACGGAAGTCTGGGCAAAGGCGGGAATCACCCTGCCCCAATTTGACCGGGACGCCATGATTGCCGCCACCAGAAAGGCTCCCCAGTGGGTGCATTTTGGTGCGGGTAATATTTTCCGCGCGTTCCCGGCGGCGCTCTTGCAGGAATTGCTGGACAAGGGCAGAGAAAAAACCGGCATTATCGTGGCGGAAGGCTATGACGGCGAGATTATCGACAAGTCCTTTGCGCCCTACGATAATTTGAGCCTGGTGGTCACCCTGAAGTCTGACGGCAGCATCGGCAAAACGGTTATCGGCAGCGTGGCGGAAGCGTACCGCATCGACCAGGAAGCGGCGCTGGACAGGCTGCGGGAGGTGTTCCGCGCCCCGTCCCTGCAAATGGTGAGCTTCACGATTACCGAAAAAGGCTACAGCCTGTCCGGCCGCGCGGGGCTCCTGCCTGATGTGGAAGCGGACTTTGCCAGCGGCCCCGCCAGACCCCAGAGCTACATCGGGCGCCTGGCGGCCCTGTGTTACGAGCGCTATAAGGCGGCATCGCTGCCCCTGGCGCTGGTGAGCATGGACAACTGCTCCCATAACGGGGACAAGCTCTTTGCGGCGGTGGACGCTTTCGCGGTCAAATGGACGGAAGCCGGCCTGGCGGACAAAGGCTTTTTGGACTACATCAGGAACCCGGGGAAAGTCTCTTTCCCGTGGTCGATGATTGACAAGATTACCCCGCGCCCCGACGAAGGGGTCAAGGCAATGCTGGAATCCATCGGCTTTACGGACACCGAAGGGCAGGTGACCGGCAAAAACACCTACATCGCGCCTTTTGTGAACGCCGAAGAAGCCCAGTATCTGGTGATTGAAGACGCCTTCCCCAACGGACGCCCGGCGCTGGACCAGGCGGGGGTGCTGTTTACCCAGCGGGCCACGGTGGACAAGGTGGAAAAGATGAAGGTGTGCACCTGCCTGAATCCCCTGCACACGGCCCTGGCGGTGTTCGGCTGTCTGCTGGGGTACGCCAAAATCAGCGAGGAGATGAAAGACCCGGATTTGGTTAAGCTCATTGAGGCCATCGGCTACAAAGAAGGGCTGCCGGTGGTGGTTGACCCGGGCATCCTGTCGCCCAAACAGTTTATCGACGAGGTGCTGCGGGTGCGGCTTCCCAATCCCTTTATGCCCGACACGCCCCAGCGGATTGCCACGGACACGTCGCAAAAAATCCCCATCCGCTTCGGCGAGACCATCAAGGCCTATCTGGCAAGCGGCACGCTGAATGTCAGGGACTTGAAGCTGATTCCGCTGGCGCTGGCGGCCTGGGTGCGCTATCTCCTGGGCGTGGATGACGAAGGCAAGCCTTTTATTGTCAGCCCCGACCCGATGTACGAGACGCTGAGCGCCGCCCTGTCGGGAATCACGCTCGGCCAGGCCGGGGACTTCCACAAGACATTGGAGCCTATTTTGTCGGACAGCGGCATATTCGCCGTCAATCTGTATGAGGCGGGGCTGGGCCAAATCGTGGAAGCCTATTTTGCGGAACTGATTGCCGGCCCCGGCGCGGTGCGGAAAACGCTGCAAAAGACCTTGAAATAAGAGGCCGGCGCAAACCGGACCCTGTTCCAGTAAGGAACCGGACCCTGTTCCAGCAAGGAACCGGAGGCTGTTCCAGTAAGGAACCGGAGGCTGTTCCAGCAAGGAACCGGACCTTGTTCCAGTAAGGAACCGGGGGGGCGATCCGGCTGGCGGATGCCAGCGTTAAAAATCAACCTTCCTCCGGATAATCTCTATAAACATCCGTCCGTTGTGGTAGGGACATTTCCACATCCCCGCTATTGACTGGGTAAAGGGCCTGCCGTCCTTTGTGCGGCCTCCCAGCCATTCCTTGTCACCGATGAGACTGGTTTTGATGTATTCCCACACAGCGCGGGCCATGTCCAAATAGCGCTTGTCTCCGGTAAGGCCCCAGGCGTTTGCCAGACCCACCACGGTTTCCGCCTGAACCCACCAGATGCGGTCTGTGTCTTCCCTGCCGCCTTTGCGCTCGTTGCTCAGGGCCTGCCCGTCAAAGCCTTCGGCCAGGGTAACGTCCGCCAGATGCAGTATGCGTTTGACATCCCCTTCCAGGTGACCCGTGGCGCGCCCCGCTTCCGTGAGGAGCCAGGAAGCCTCAATGTCATGGCCATAGGATTTTTCATCGCTCTGAGGCCGGAGGGCATCGTCAAAAAAGAGGTCCATCCGCCCCTTGCCGGACAACACCTTGTCCATCAGCAGGTTATAGATGTAATCCAGGGCTTCCCGGCCTTCGATCGCGGCGTGGTAAAATTCAGTGTAGGCCTCCAGTATGTGGAGCATGGTATTCATCGTTTTGGGGGTATAGAGGGTCTCCGACAGCTTCCGGTTTTCCTTGGGATTAAAGGCGATGTCAAACTGTTCGTTATAGCCCAGTGCTGTCCGGCATTTGGTTTCAAGACAGGCAAAGACCGATTGGGCCAGTCTCAGGGCTTCCTTGCTGCCCGAGGCCTGGCAGTACGCCGACAGCCCGTAGAGGGTAAAGGCGATGGCATAGGCGTGTTTGTCCGTATCTTTGGGCTTGCCGGTGTAATCCGTTGACCAGTAGACCCCGCCGTTCTCCGGGTCAATCAGCGCGTCCCGGATAAAGCGATACGCCTGTTCCGCGCTTTTGAGCGCATCCTCCCGGCCCAGGGTCAGGGCGCATTTGCTGAAAAACCACAAAATCCGGGCGTGGTAAATACTTCCCTTAACCGCGTCGGGGATGGGGTTTTTCCCGTCGTGTTCGCCGATAAAACCGCCGTACTTTGTATCCCCCAGGGATGACCAGAAAGGGAGCATTTTTTGCGTAAGCTGGTCTTTACATTCCTGTATAAGCGTCATTTTCCCTCCTTGGAAAAATCTTCCAATTCTAAAAACCGGGGCGCGGCTATGGAATCTTTTTCCACCACCAGGCCGTCAATAAAGAGCCTGCCGCGGGGAACGTAATCCATATTTTCGATATGCCTGATGAGCAGAGTAACCGCTCTGTCGCACATGGTCCTGATATTGACTTCCAGGCTGGTAACGCCGATACCGCCGGTTACGCTTTCACTGTCGTTATCAAAGCCCACGATGGAAATATCTTCCGGGATATTCAGCCCTTTCCGCCGGATTTGCCGGATAACGTTTCCCGCAAGCTGGTCATTGTTGCATACATAGGCGGTATGCGTACCCAGAGCCAGGTCGATTTCGATATTGTAGCCCCGGATATCCCGGTCTTCAATCGCCGCTTCGTAGGGCAGGGCCACTTCCAGCATGGCCTTGCAGAATCCCATATACCGGTCAAGAATACTGGTGGTAGAAGCCGTGGAACCGATAAAGGCAATCTTTTTATGCCCCGCGGCCACCAATAATTTGGTCAGATTGTAGGAACCCAGAAAATTATTCAAAGCCACGCAATCGCAGCCGCCAACATCGGAATAGAAATCCAGAAAGACACAACGAGGGCATTTCACGGTCACCATCTTCAAATAGGAATCAGACAGTTGGCCCAGAATAATAAGACCGTCAACTTTATGAGTTTCCACAAAGGCCGGAATAGCGCAATTTGCTTCATCCTCACTGGTTACGATTTCCAGAATACCCAAAAAATTGGTTTTTTTGAACTCATCCAGCAAAGTAAGATAGAACCGCCAGTAAAACGCGGTTTCACCCAAATATTTTGCCCCAATCAAAATACCGATATTGTAATTACATCCCCGCCGCATATGTATCGGAAGGCTGTTATAGACATAGCCCAAGTCTTCCGCTTTTTGCCTGATGGATTTTCGAAGATTATCGCGCACGCCGTCTTTTCCCGATAACGCCTTGCTTACCGTTACGGTACTGACGCCCAGTTCTCCGGCAATGTCGCTCATTCTTATTCGTGATTTCATATAACCGCCATTTAGCTAATGCATTAGCTATTTTTTTTACTTATTTTAGTTTATGATTTTCCGGTTGTCAACTAAAAAACTCTGCGCCATATCCGGCAGAAGGGTTGACCTTTCGTATGGTTTTCGTATATAGTAATGGCATGGAGTCATCGCGCAATAACAGTCTTGTTCCCGGATTTGACGATGAAAAAGATGAGAGCCTCAGAATTATACTTGAAAAAATAGATACTATCGATAAATGTATACGCATATATCTTGACGGCTATATTGATACCTATAATTCAAATATATTCCAGAAACGGATAATAAAAGTAATCAGCGCCGGTTACCGGAATCTGCTTTTCAGTTGCCCCGCTTTGAGCTATGTATCATCTACAGGCATAGGGTCTTTTACTACTTTCTTAAAAATGGTCAAAAAGCAGGGCGGGAACATTGTTCTGCTGGAACTGCGCCCCAAAGTCTATGATATATTTCAATTATTGGGTTTTGCCCAATATTTTAATATCAAAAATTCACTGATGGAAGCTCTACAGTTATTCAAAGGCGGCGCGTCTGCGGCAACAGTGTTTCCGAAAATTTTTTCGTGCCCCATTTGCGCAAAAAAACTCAAGGCCGTTCGATCCGGACGTTTTCGGTGCGGAGGCTGTCATTCGATTTTGGCGGTTACTGGTCAGGGCAAAATATTCCTTGGTTAGCGGCAAAGCATGAAAAACTGTATCCTGGCTTTAGGAAAATATTTTATCGTTTTTGCGCTGGGACTGCTTACCGGTTTAGCCGGTTATTACTTGTATCTTGCGTCTTCTTCTTTTTCTGCGGGCGGCGCTTTGGTATTTCCACAAATCACGGTAGTATACCCCATGATTCCTTTTTTTTCCCTTGCCGCGGTGATACTTACCTGTATTTGCCTGATTACCCGCATTGCCCGCCAAAATCGTATCACCATATCATCGGCGCTGATTTGTATTTCCCTTTCCCTGTTTACCTGGCTTGCGGCCATGCCTTTCGGCAGCAGGACCTTGTCGGAACTCAGTCCTGTGGAGCTTGTGCCTTACCGGAATCAAATATCTCCAGGGTATTTCCGCCGGATAGACAGCGTGCTGTATTACTACTTTCAAATCAATCAGGATAATACCGGAACCGGTATTCTTTTTGATATTGATGACAGGGACGGGATGTTACCCGTATTTACCCCGCAGGTAAACGTCCCTTTACATTTTGACGCCGGAGACACACTTATCACTGATACTCTGCGAATTCCCCGTGCTTTGTCGATACTTTACAATCTGGTGGATTTCTTTCAGAAAAATGGACGGCAGGCGATTGCGCAGGGGTATATTCCCTGGATACTGTTCGCGTCTCTGTTTTTGCCTGTTATAGCATTGCTGGCCCTTTCACACTGCTCAATGTGGAAACTCATCAATTTCGCCTTTATTTCTTTGGGGTTCGCGGGAATTTTTGGTTTGCACCGGCTCTATTTTTACTGGCGCATTCCTGACCAATTATCGCTTTTGACCGAAACGGTGTTTTCAAGCGAAATTATAAAAAAAGTGCCCCCTGAACTTATTTCCTATATTCCTCTCTGTTTTGTGAACATCCTTCTGTCCCTCAGCATTGTGATTTTCGGGGTACGGGGCCATTCACAGACGAAATTGCAGACATGGGGGGGGGGGGGGGGGGGCTGGTAAAGTAAAACCATGAAAATTGTTATCCGGGTATTAGTTATTTATATAATGTTTGTAATCATTGTACTGATGACGGTCAGTTTGTTTCTGCCTTACCAGACAGTCTCCGATGCCACGCTGATTGATAGAGGTTTCCGGGCATTGGAGTGGTTTTTTAAGCTGTTTGATTCGGCGCTTATTGCATCTTTTACGGTAGGGCTTTCACTTGAATTCGGACAGGGAAATATAACCAAAATTTCCCGTTTTTCCACAATGATGTTACAAAAATTCCATTTTGCGGTATTTGTCGCTTTGCTCTATACCTTTATTGGAATGGCGGGAGCGGAATTGGCGATTCCCCTGGTACGGCAGAGACAGGAACGGATGCGTATCATTGACAAATATTACCGGGAATATATCACCCTGGCACAGAAATACATTGAACAGGAACAGTACGAACTGGGAATAGTGTATGCCAAAAATGCCCAAGCCTTGAACCCCCGTGCCGGCGAACCTTCAGACTTGCAGCAACAGGCGGAAAACGCACTGGCCGCTGATCCGGGGCCGGTACAAGTTCAGAAAATAAGCGGGGAAAGTCCTGACCGGCAAAGTATTTTGCGGGCTCAGGGGCAATACTCCACGGAAGAACTGCTGCGGCGGGCGGAAGATTCTTTTGAGCTTGCCAACTGGTTTGACGCTCATTATTTTTCGGAATTGGCTCTGATGGGGGCAGAGCTGGACGATGCGGACATTCAGAGAATGCGCGATATTTCAAAGAACGCCTGGGAGCGGCTTTCCATACCCGGAGTGTTCATTGATACAGATGCGCGAAAATTGTATCAGACAAAAAAAGCAGGTTATACGGCCCTGTTGGAAGGAAAATCCCTTGACGCCTATTATATTTTTCATGACCTGTACGAAGCTTATCCCAATGATAACGATGTGACGCGGTATCTCGTCCTTGCCACACAGCAAGTTCAGTCTTCGTATTTTTTTCTGGACGAGATTACGGATTTACCTTATTTTGAAACTATCAGGGATGTCTATTTCTCGCTTTCCCGTGATGACGGGGGGCAAGATATCCTGTTTTGCCGGGGAATCACCGCACTGGAAGATTCCGGCGGTTTTATACAATATTTGCGTCTGTTCGTGATAAATTCTTATGACCAAAATGGACAGTTTATAAAATCCATACAAGCACCCTATGCAAAATTATTTGAGATGAGAACGGCAGACTTGCCGCTGGAATTGAAAAAGGCGCTGAAACTTGACCCCAAAATACAGAATATCCCTTGTGTGCTGCTTGAAGGTGTTGACCGGGACAGCAAGGGCGTTGTATCCGCGCCGGAATATATGTCTGGTTCTGAACAAATACCACATCAGAACACCTTGTACTTGAATCTGCCCTACGAAGATTTACTTCAAATTATTACGGTTTGCGAAGGCGTGGAACGTATATCTATGCCCGAACTGTACCGCTTTATCCCCAATGCGCCCAAATATGGGTTTTCATCCGAAGTGCTGTTACAGGTGTTAATTTCGCGGCTGTGCTATCCTTTTATTCTGGTTATTTTATTTCTGGTTTTCGCGATTTTCGCCTGGAATTACCGCGCCAATCACGGACAATTATTCAAAATAGCATGGCTTATTATTCTGCCGGCTCTGACAGGGGTGAATTATTTTATTCTCGAGATCGTACTCTATCTCGAGAAACTGCTTAATTATACGTTTATCGGTATATTCCATAACCATGCGCTGTTTGCTGTTGCCGGAGTCTTGACGCTGTTTATTATCGGATTATCTGTCCGTTTTCTATCCCTGCGCAGCCTTGAGTAGGGTTTCAAAAAATTTCCCGCTTTCTTCCTTGACGGTCTTCACAAAAGCGTTTTCTTCCATCCTGCCCAGCACCGCGTCCCGTTCCTGGGCATTGCGGTAGGTGATGTTGCGGAAGGGGTCGGCGTAGTCCTTGTTTTTGGTCTTGTATACCTGCTCCTCGATGTAACGCCGGAGGCGCGCCCCTTCGTCCAGATAGGCCTTCCACTGGGCGGCGGTAACGACGGCCTCGGCGCCCGCCGCGCCGGCCTTTCCGGTTTGCAGGAACCGGAGGACTTGCAGGGCGTTCAATGCCCTGTCCAGGGAATATTCCCGCCGGAACTGTTCGTATTCGGCGTGAATTGCTGCCCAGGACGCAAGCCGCCCTTCCCGCACCGCTTGCCGCAGGGCGTCCGCCTTGCCTTCCGGCGCCAGCTGTCCCCCCAGGTTCACCCAGGCCAGGGACGCCGCCTCTGGATGGGCGGCCTGAAAACTCAAGAATGGTGCGCCGGTTTGGGCGATATATTCCGCAAGGGTCTTAACCGCGTAATAGGCAAGCATTTCCCGGTAAGCCGCCCTTCCCTGCTCTGCCTTGAGAATCCGCACGGGCTGCCGGGAACGCTCCAGGGCCCGGCCCGTGCCGCCTTCTTCTTCCCATCGGGCCAGCAAGTCAAGGCCGCGGATGATTTCCGCTGCCGTGTCCGGAGCCAGATAGTCCGTCTCATAGCGCTGCGGCTTAAAAGCCCGCTTGTCCCGGGCGCGGCTTTTCCAGCTATTCCGCTCCAGGGCATACATATTGTACATCCACCAGTAGGCGGGCATAAGCTCGCGCCGGGTGTTGGCGATGTCGGTGGTCAGCAGGCTGAATGGCAGAGGGATGTCCAGTTCCGCGGGGTAATTCCCCTTGGCAATCAGGGTGTAACTGGCGAATCGGCAATTGTGCTTGAGGGTGCTGGAAAGCCCCGGCCAGAACCCGCGCCCGGCGATAATTTCCCCGTCGTTTCCCCGGCTGTTGTGGTTGGAACCCACGGTGGCTCCGGCGGCCATATTTGACTGGCCCATAATCATGGCGGCAATCAGGAACGAATTGTTGTGGTGCTGCTCGTGGGCGGGGAACACCAGGTTGTGCAGCATCTCGCAGCAGGACACGGTGGAATTGTCCCCCAGGATGGAATTGATGAGCCGCGCCCCATATTTGAGGTTGCAGTTATTCCCCAGGACAAAGCGCACTGCCTTGCACCCGTAAAACACATGGCACCCATAGCCGACGATGCCGTTCACCAGTTCCACCCCTTCGCCGATTTGGGTGGGCTCTTGTTTGTCCGACTTGACGGTCAGATTCTTGAGCTTGTTGGCCCCCTTGATATAGGCGGCGTTCCCCACCTTCACGTCCTTGATGGTCTGGCAGTGTTTGATAACCGTGCCGTGGCCGATGACCCCGTAGCACCCGCGGCGGCTGTCCGAGCCGGCCTGGGTAATCCGATTGAAGGCATCCATGAGGGCGCGGTCGTCCCGGTAGACGGCCCAAAGATACGCGTCTGCGGGAATCATGTCCGCAAAGGGCAGCACGGCCCGACCGCCCGCCTCGTTCAGGGGCTCAATCCACACCCGGACGCTTTCGTCCTCACCGTCTTTGAGAATCCCCTCGCCGAACTTGGAGTGGTTGGTGGTATCCATTTCCCGCACGGAACTGAGGAGCACCCCGTCGCCGATGATATAGTGGGACAGGTACCCGCAGTCATAGACGGCGCAGTGGTCGCCGATGTCGGAAGAAATAACCCGGCTGTTGGTAAGCCCTTCGGGGAGCACATAATCGTGGAAACGGAGCAGCCCGCTCCCGATGGCCCCCAGGCGCACCAGGCCGGCGAAAAAGCAGTTTTTTACCGAGCCAGGATTAAACTCCCCGGAAACAAACACATCTTGCCAGTTTGCCGAGACATTGCCGTTTTGTTCCAGGGCGCGGATTTCTTCAGGCGTCAAATGACGATAGCTGCCCCCCCGGCGGACAGAACAGCGCACCCCTTCGCGCGGTGTTTTGGTATAGAGTTCATCCAACTGCTGATTGCGCAGGTAATATTCGTCTTCACCGGCGGGCAGATACTCGCCGGGAATAAAGTCATAGCCGTACCGTTTAGTGGATTCAATATAGGCGGTCATACCAAGAGGATAGCAAAAAAAAAACGCGAAGTCTACTCGTCTATCTGCCTGAGCGCGTTATCCACCGTGCCGTTCCCGGTCAGCTTGAGCTAAAACCGAAGGCGCACCTTTGCCGTGCCCACAAAGCGCGACCGGCTGTTTTCCGGCCCCAATTCCCCGGCGTCGTCCCCGCCGAATACCGTCTTGTCCAGGGGAATCTGCCCCGTCAGGCTCAGGGAAACCCCCTGGGAAATATCGTGGTCAAAGCCGATGATTGGCGCAAAGGAACCATCGCTCAAACTGGCGATGCAGGCAAGGCTTGCGCTGGTGTAGTCATTAAATCGATACCGCGCCATGCCGTACAGGTACTGCTCGCCGTCGGCAAAAGACGCGCGGGTGGCCGCCTGTGTCCCGTTGTACAAATACTCCGCCAGAACGTAGAGAGTGCCGTCCAGGAAGGAATAATCGAAGCCGCCGCTGGCGGCAAGGCCTGCGATGTCAGCCTCGTGTTCGGGATTGAAGGTAAAAAGCGCGTCCACTGCCAGAGCCACTTCCACATCCGCCTTGAGGGAAAAACCCGCCCGGTGGATGCCGTATTTGCTGCCCTCCTGGGGCGTTTCCAC
>JAITOJ010000015.1 GCA_031290005.1 Treponema sp.
GTAAAAAAACGCGGCAATATGCCATAGGCAAGGGCTTTTACGTCATTGAACTGACCGGCAACACCATAAAAGTCGACATGCCCGAGGGATTTAAGCCAAAGACATGGTAACAATGAAAAATAAGTAATGAAGGCAGGCGGCTTTCCAGTAACGGGAGCGCTCTTGGGATTCAGGTAAAAGGACGCTTATTTTTTCCGGTAGAGCAATTCAAAAATAGCCCGGCTTCCGGCCCTGCCTTTCTTCTCGAACTTTGTTTCGGGCCGCCAGGTTTGCGGCGGCGCAAAGCTCTCATATTGATTGACAAGTCCCGCTGTGGCGTCCAGCTCTTCCCGGGCAAACAGAGCATAGGGTTCCCAATCGGTCACAAAAGAAAGATAGCCCTGGTCTCTCAATTTTGACGAGAACAAATGAGTCCGGGGGCGCTGCACCAGCCGCCGTTTGTGGTGTTTCTTTTTGGGCCAGGGGTCGGAAAAAAACAAGTGAAAGCCCTCCACTGCGCCGTCAGGAATCATGGCGGCCAGCACTTCCAGGGCGTCGTG
Source organism: Treponema sp. (assembly GCA_031290005.1). GTDB lineage: Bacteria > Spirochaetota > Spirochaetia > Treponematales > Treponemataceae > JAISTZ01. The sequence goes on from JAITOJ010000015.1 coordinate 540, forward strand.
TTCGATAATCCGCAGATTGGTCAAACCCATTTGCCGAATATCCCCCAAAAGTCTGCCAATACCGTTCCGGTACACTTCGATTCCCAGATAATTGACTCCGGGATTGGCCGCCGCAATCGCCGACGTCGCCTGACCCATGCCAAAGCCGATTTCAATGACCAGAGGATTTTCATTACCAAACAGGGTGGCAAAGTTCAGCATCTGGCCGGTAAAAGGAACACACCAGAACTGTGAAAGTTCCTCGTAGTTCCGGGCTTGCGCTTCGGTCATGTGCCCAGCCCTCAAGACAAATGTCCGTATAGTATCACTGGACATCGGTAGTTTCCGTTGCAACAGTCACCAGAGGAAAGAGAATGACCGGCCCATTATCCGGCGACACCCGGCATTCCCGGTAGGAAAAAGCGGCGGGATATCTTTTGAGTATTCCCTCAAGGGTTTGCAAATCCTGATTTCGCTCCCCCCAAAAGAGTAATTGGTCATCCATGTCGTAAATCGCAATTCTCACGACCGAAGTCTGGGGCAGCAAATCCAGGACAGTTTTGACGGTTGCGGTACGAAGTTCCGAAGGATAGGAAAAGGTCACCCCGCGCTCTGTGGTCCGCCCGGAAGTATCGATATAGCTGACACGGTAAGAGCCAGGCAAAAACCCTTTTCCCTGGTCATAGGGCATAATGGGAGGGCTCCCAAGCCACACGTCAATCTGGCTGTCCAGCGTTATGGGATTCTCAATGTTCCAGACATAACCCGTCTCAGTCTGGGTAAGCCTGAGTGAATCCGCAAAGTCCAGATTGGAAGACACCTGCGCCAGCAGATATACATACATCAATGGACGACCGTTTTCAGAATCAAACTCAAAGACCGGCATCAGCTTTACGTCAGCTATAGCCGGGAGAGAATCAGAACAGGAAAAAAGAAGTGTCAAAAAGAACGGAACAAATCGAAGGATTTTTTTATTCATGTTGCCTCAAATCCAGCTATTCCCAGCCTTCATCGCTGTCTGAACCGAACTGAAATGCTGTGTCAAGGGTAGTATTCCGCCGGTGCTTTGCGCCGTTGCTTTTATATGCCGCGTCACCGTTGCCTCCCGCCTTATTGGACTGAGCGGTAGCCAAGCCGTAAATAACTCCGCCTGTTTTGGTAAAGGTATTGTAACCTCCGGTATAGACCCCGCCGCCGCAGACCGACGAATTTCCGGAAATAATCCCCCCGGTCATGTCCAAAGTCCCCCCTTCACTCAGACAAACCCCGCCGCCGTTCCGTGAAGCCTTGTTATTTGCTATCGTGCCATTGATGAGAGAGAAGAAACCATTGTAACTCCATACCCCGCCGCCGGAGTCCTGGGCCGCATTGGTGTTAATCCGGCCATTGGTCATGACAAATACGCCCTCATATAAATACACCCCGCTGCCCCAGACCGCCTGATTGCTTGAAATTACCCCGTTATTCATGGTAAAAGAGCTTACTGAATTTTCAACTCCCGCCGCCGCAACCCCGCCGCCGCCTTGAGCCTTATTGCCCCAAATTGCTCCATTATCCAGGGTGAAAAGACACCCCCGGCTGATGGTGACCCCTCCTCCGGCATTGGCAGCCTGGTTTGAGCTTATTTCACCGCCAGTCATGCTAAGGATACCTCCGCCATCATCAGCGGGAGCCAAAAATATTCCCCCGCCATTGGTAGCGGTATTCTTGCTGACCGCGCCGCCTGCCAGGGTGAATGCACCGGAAACGAATATTCCGCCGCCGCTGGTACCGGTGTTTCCGCTAATGAAAGCTCCATCCTTCAGAGTAACCAAGGCATTTTTCCCCACAGCCATACCGCCGCCCGAGGCAGATTTGCCTCCTGAAACCACGATATTCTGTATACTAATTCTGGAATTACCCTCAATTTTAAGTACCCGTTTTCCCATACCGCTGGCGGACAGCACCGCATTATTTTTGCCGGTGATTATGATGTCTACTGTTCCGGAATTTCTGATATAAAACACACTTTCCCTGAGAGGGTCCCGGAGCTGGGCAGGCAGGGCGGACTCGCTGGCCTCAGTAAGTTCTCCGATAACCGTGATGATTTTTATCTCGCTTTGTCGGGCTGCTTCAACTGCTTTTCCCAAAGTCCGGAAAGGAGCATTTTCCGCAAGTCCATTGTTGATGTCAAAGCCGGTCGCCTTCACATAGTAAGACTGAGCGTTTTGTGCGGCCAGAGGAAAGCCGCATACCGCGATAAACGCAAAAAAAACAATCTTCAAAGGGTTTTTGATGTATTTTTTGCGGGACATCTGATTCATCATGGCCTTTAATGCTAACAAATATATGAAAGTTTGTCAAAGGGTAGACTGGAATCAATGCTGTTTAGTCACTAAAAAAAACACACCGGAAAATCCGGTGTGTGCAAAGAGACCTTTAACGTCTATGACGCATATTTCTACCAATCATCCCGCATATCGCTAGTGTCACGGTTTTGTATCATATACAAATCCGTTATCGCCCGGAGGTCATCAAAATAAAGGTAATAAGCGCCGCGGGTATACTGGGGGTCACAATCCACCTTAAACCCTACAATCCGCAATCCCGGCTTATCGCCATAGAAAGCGCTGCTCTGTACAATACCTCTTTCACCGTCCGCAGTTGGGATAGCAATAGTCATTTGGTTCCAACCCGTAAAATCAAGAGTGCCGACTCTGAGCTCATACTTGGAACCATAATAATCCTGCACTATCAAGAATAAAGTGTGGGGCTGACTTCTACCCGCCACCCATATCGACACGGTTTTAACTTCACCTTCAATCGGAATAGGACGCAAAGCATTAATATAGAAACTATTAACACCCCGGCGGAAAAATTCCACTTTTATGCCCAAAACCTTTGTATCTTCCGGCTGCGGCTCACCGTCCACCGGCTCAACCGGCACAATTCCCGCAGCGCTGCCATCCCGTAACATAACCGTAATAATACCATTGTCAGGTGAAATTTTGGCGGTCCATGCCCCTTCCCGTTCAAAGGAATCCACCACAATTTCCGATAAAGTCTGCTGTGTAGCATCTGCGCCGATTACCGTCGCATCAGGCTGACCCAATTGGGGCTGAGTTTGATTCTGAGCGCCCGCAATACCCACAAAGACAAAAACACACAGTATTAATAAAAATAGTCTTTTCATTGTGCAGCCCCCTGCTGTGCATCAAAATTTTCATTTCGCAATTCATATCCATCATAAATAGTATCCAGAATAGCCGTAGTATACTTTAACTGGTCAAAATAAACAGTAAACTTATCAGCATATTCGGTCGGTTTAGCCCGGACACGGAACCCAAGAAACGCCAAACCAGGAGCGGCGGTAACCTTCCGGGATCTTTGCCTTATATTGGAAGGAATAGGCACAATAAAATTCTTCCATCCCTGGAAATAAAGACTTCCAACCGGAAGCACATGTACTAGACCTTCCGTATCTCTTATCATCAGCTCTAAACTGTAATGATAATCAGTTCCCCACACCCAGAAATCAATCTGGCTTACAATGCCTTCCAGCGGGAACTCGTAATGGGAATTATCCTCGTTTACGGGGAATACCTCAAACCAGTTATCCGCCTTTCGGCGATAGCCCACCTGTATACCAAGAACTTGCCGTTGGGTATCGCTTTCCGCGGAAGGCCGGTATGCCAATCCGGAAAGCCGGGACAGGCGCAGTGAATTCGGTTCACCGTTAAAATAGTTGATTTTCGGAAATCCCTCCGCAATAAACCTGCTGGGATTCACCGACCAAGTCAGCCGCTGCTGCTCGCCACTGGGGTCAAAGGTATCAATGTTATATGTTTCGTAGCCCCTTGAAATTTGCTGACCAAAAAGCGGGGCGCAAAACAAAACCATCGAAACAAGACCTATTAAAACAAAATAGCCACGTTTCATTAAAAACTCCTTAATTTGAATATCGGAAAAATATACTCAAACTTTACTCAGTAGAGAATTATAGTTATTTTTACAGACTTTGTCAAACGGTTTTCAGTTTTTTTTGCTCTTTTCCCTTGATTTTTTTTGTTTTTCTCCCTATTATTAGCTTGCGTTTGAACTTTCAGTGCACAAACGTAAAAATATCCGATTTAAGGAGTCACTATGACGAGTTACAAAGAATTGGGGCTTGTAAACACAAAAGATATGTTTGCAAAGGCGGTTAAAGGCGGCTATGCGATTCCCGCGTACAATTTCAACAACATGGAGCAGCTTCAGTCCATCATCCTGGCTTGTGTGGAAACCAAATCTCCGGTGATTCTGCAAGTTTCTTCCGGAGCGCGGAAATACGCCAACAAGAACCTGCTCAAAAACATGGCCCGCGGCGCGGTGGAGTACGCCCACGAGCTGGGCTATGATATTCCCATTGTGCTGCATCTTGACCACGGCGACACTTATGAGCTGTGCGTAGATTGTATCGAGAGCGGGTTTTCTTCCATTATGATTGACGGCTCCCACCTGCCCTACGATGAAAACGTGGCGCTCACAAAAAAAGTCTGCGAATATGCCCACAAACAGAAGGATTACGTGACCGTTGAGGGCGAACTGGGGGTACTCGCCGGGGTTGAAGACGATGTTTCCGCTGAAGAAAGCCACTATACCAAGCCTGAGGAAGTGCAGGACTTTGTGAAAAAAACCGGGGTGGATTCTCTGGCGATTTCTATCGGTACCAGCCACGGCAGACAGAAATTCAAGCCCGAACAGTGCACCCGCAATGCCGATGGTATTCTGATTCCGCCTCCTTTGGCTTTCAATGTGCTGGCGGAAATCGAAAAGAAACTTCCCGGTTTTCCTATTGTACTGCACGGTTCATCATCGGTTCCTCAGGAATATGTGCATGAAATCGAACAATACGGCGGAAAACTCAAGGATTCGGTCGGTATCCCGGAAGAGCAGCTTCGCAAGGCCGCAAAATCAGCGGTGTGCAAAATCAACATCGACTCGGACGGACGGCTTGCCATGACCTCCGCGATTCGCAAGGTCTTTGTGGAACACCCGGAAGAATTCGATCCCCGCAAATACCTGGGGCCAGCGCGGGATGAATTGAAGAAACTGTATATGCACAAAAACAAGGAAGTCCTCGGTTCAGCGGGGCAAGCGTAAAGAATTTATTTTAAAATTTGATTGGAATTTAAAATAAACTAAAAAACCACCGGCGGCCACAAAAAAAGCGCTGGTGAGTATACCGCACAAAAGCATCCGGGGCGTTATGGCCCGGATGGCTTCTGCGGTTTGAGGTAAAAAAAGAAATACCAGAAAACAAAGATACAAGACTGGATTTTTAAGATTTTCCCGTTTTTCACTAAAAGCAAGAACAATCAACTTGAGACACTTGGCAATCACAGCGGTTTGCAGGGCGTACATTAAGGGAAGGACAAATAATTCGTATACTCCGGGAATAAAAGGGGTGCGCAAAATCCGGTAGGGAACAAAAACCGCAAAAAAAGACGCTATCAACGGAAAAAAGAACTCCAGTTTATATGCGCCGTCATCCCGGGAAAGAAGCAGAAAAAATCCATAAAGCACAAACTGGGGAAGAAGGTTATAAAACAAAAGGATTCTGAACAAATTGCTAATATAAGAGGCGGAAACGACGCGGAAAGGAAACACAAAAAAACCGTGAACAAAGCAAAACAGCGCTCCGGTGAGCAAACCCAAACAGAGATCTGGTGTGTGCGCACTGAGAGATTTTCCCTCCGCGAAATAGACAGACAGGATACAGAAAGGAATACAAATTATTAAAAATAAAGTCATGGGATTAAAATAACATGAATAGCAGATTGCTTCAAGTGCAAGAATCGTGGGAAATTTCGTGGTGAATTTCAGTCTGGGTACTAGACATTTTTGTGGATAATTTGCTATAATAATACATATTTTTCAAACCAAGGGAGTTTGAATAGGAGGATCGTTGGCGGATAACAAAGGTTTACGGATTAATGACCAAATCCGGGTGCGGGAAGTCAGGCTCATTGACGCAGAAGGCAATCAAATAGGAGTTGTTCCTATTGTTGAGGCTTTTTCGCTTGCCCGGGAGCGGGAACTTGATTTGGTGGAAATCGCACCGCAGGCCAATCCGCCAGTATGTAAGATTCTGGATTACGGAAAATACCGTTTTGAAATGGAAAAAAAGCTCCGTGATTCCAAGAAAAAACAGAGTGTGACCAAGCTCAAGGAAATCAGGATGCAGCCCAAAATCGCTTCCGGTGACCTTGATATAAAGTCCAAGCATATAGAGGAATTCCTGACCGAAGGCAACAAGGTCAAGGTGACCATCCGGTTCCGGGGACGAGAACTTGCTCACACAGAATTGGGGCTGGGTGTACTGAACGAGGTTTTGAAGCGAATTGAGGAAGAATATGTGGTTGAAAAAACGCCCGCTATGGAAGGGCGTTTTATGTCGATGACATTGAACCCCAAACAAAAAAATAAATGAGGTGCGGCAAAATGCCAAAAATGAAATCAAAACGAGCCGCGGTAAAGCGGTTCACCCTGACCGGCAGCGGAAAGGTGAAGTACAAGAAAATGAATTTGCGCCATATTCTGACCAAGAAGGCTGCAAAACGCAAACGGCACTTACGGAGTTCCGGAATTTTGAGTTCCGCTGATTCGGCGAAAGTTCGCAAACAGTTATTGCCCTACGGGTAAAAATGTAAGGAGAAAATATGTCAAGAGCAATTGACGGCCCCAAACGGAAAAACAGACGGATTAAGATTCTCAAACTGGCAAAGGGATTTACTGGACGCCGTGGGACAAACTTTAAGGCCGCAAAAGACGCAGTGACCAAAGCGCTGGTTCACGCCTATGTAGGCCGCCGGGACAAAAAAGGAGACATGCGCTCCTTGTGGATTACCCGCATCAACGCGGCGGTAAGACCCGAAGGGTTGTCTTATTCACGTTTCATCGACGGACTGACCAAGGCGGGGGTGCTAATAAACCGCAAGGCTCTGTCCAATATGGCGATTGAAGATCCGGCGGCGTTCAAAAGCGTGGTCGATTCGGCCAAATCGGCACTGTGAGGAAAAAAAATGATTTCGCTCGACAAAATTCAGCTTTTAGAGCAGAAAATTGAAATCGCGGTAGGAAAAATCGTCCGCATCACCGAGGAAAACAGGACTTTGCAAAAAGAATATGCCCGGATGAAAGCGGAAAACGAGGCTCTACGGGCATCCCTGACCAAGTATCAAGACGAACAGACCCAGATTGAACAGGGGATATTGCACGTCATTGACCGGCTTGAGGCGGTGGAATCAACTATCCTGGAGTCTGTGGTTTATAAGACCGAACAAAATCAAGCCCCTCGCGAGCCTATGGCAGTTCCGGACTACAAGGTGGCGGAACCCGCAGTTCCCGTGCAAATACCGGACCAGGCAAGTGACTTTGAGCCAGATATCGTTGAATCAAACGAAGCAGCCAAAAATCCTGAACCCGAAGTCTCCGCAAACATTGATGACTTTGAAATAATCCCGGAACTGCAGACCGAACAGGAATCGGCGTTTTCCTTTATGCAACAAAGCGATTCCGAAAACGGTCAACTCGACATTTTCTGACAGGACCGCTATGGGAACTCTGCGAATTGATATGCTTGGCGCTGTTTTTGCAATTGATGCCAAAGTCGACCGGAATTATCTTGAAATGCTCGTGGATAATTATAAGGTGATGGTTAATCTGGTAGAAAAAAACACAGGCAAGCAGATTACCGATCCTCTGCAAATCGCTATAATGTCGGGCGTTATGCTGTGCGATGAATTGTATAAAGAAAAGAAAAAGTCCGAACGTATGAAGAAGCAGTCTCCTGAGAGCGCGGATTTGGCGGAATTTGAGCGCCTGACCCTGCGAATGCTTGAAAAAATTGACAAGGCTATTGATTGACTATTTGGATTGACGCCGACTCTTGCCCTGTGGAGGCGCGGCGCATGGTTCAGCGTTTTTCTTCCCGGCTCAACATTCCTTCTATATATGTGGCTAACCGCATAATCCCTCTGCCGGAAAATCCTCTTTTTACCATGATTGTGACTGGCAACTCGGAAGGCGCTGCGGATGACCATATCTGCGAACATATTCTGCCGGATGACATCGCTATTACGCGGGATATTCCCCTGGCAGAACGCCTGGTGGCGCGGAATATTACTGTGCTGAATGACCGTGGCGTACTGTTTACTCCAGAAAATATCTGGGAACGGCTGTCTTTGCGGAATTTTAATCTGGCCTTGGTTGAGATACGGGAATCAGCGGAAAAAACCATGGTATATAACAAGCGAGATGTGGGGAACTTTGCCAATTGCCTTGACCGCGAGATAACCAGGAAGCTGAAATATCCGTCCGCCTGATAACTCGCGCAGGCATAAAAAAAAGACCCCGGCAATTGCTAGAGTCTTTTTTCTCTATTAATGTCTATTCACTATTTCTCTAAACGCTGTTGCAGCTTGTCCAGCTCCGCCGCCAGCTCCCTGGGCAGTTTGGCGCCAAACTTGGGATAGTGATTTTCCCGAATGTCCTTGATTTCCTTCCACCAGCCCTCTTTGTCCACCGACAGAATTTCCTTCATGGCTTCGGGGGACACCTTGAGGCCCTCGGTGGTGATCGCGCCGCTCTTGGGCATCCAGCCGATTTCAGTCTCCACCGCGTTGTCCTTGTTGTCGCAGCGGTCAAAAATCCACGCCAGCACCCGGCTATTCTCGCCGTAACCGGGCCACATGAAGTTTTCGTCCGCATCCTTACGGAACCAGTTGACGTAGAAGATTTTGGGCAGTTTTTCCTCGGTGGACTTTTTGCCGATGTTAATCCAGTGTTGGAAATAATCCCCCATGTGGTAGCCGCAGAAAGGCAGCATAGCAAAGGGATCGCGGCGCACCTGGCCCACCTGGTCGGAAATCACCGCTGCTGTCACTTCGCTTCCCACAATGGAACCAAGGAACACCCCGTGATTCCAGTTCCGGCTCTGATGCACCAGGGGAATCGTGGAGGGACGGCGGCCTCCAAAGAGGAAGGCGCTGACGGGCACGCCCTTGGGGTCTTCCCATTCACTGGCGACGCACGGGCACTGTTTGGCCGGAGCGGTAAACCGCGCGTTGGGGTGCGCCAGCTCCTCGCCCTTGGGGGACTTGTCCTTCTGGGGCGCGGGCTTCTTGTTACCCTTCCAGTCGATCACTTCCTTGCCCGGCGCGCCGTGGCCGATCATCTCCCACCAGATGTCCCCGTCTTCCGTGAGGGCGCAGTTGGTGAAAATCGTGTTTTCCTTGATGCTTTCCATGGCGTTCCGGTT
>JAITOJ010000067.1 GCA_031290005.1 Treponema sp.
GAAGTGTTCTTCGGCGTCCGCCCGGAAGACATGCTCTATAGCAAGGCTCCGTCAGCTTTAAACAATATTCCGGTAAAAGTAACGATTATTGAACCCCTGGGAGCGGAAACCCACCTGTACGTGGCCACCAAGACCCAGCAGCTTATTGCCCGGTCATCCCCTGACCATGAGTACAAGATTGGCGAAGTTGCCAACTTCACGCCGAATCTGGAAAAGTCCAAGTTCTTTGACAAAGAGACGGAAACGAATATCTGCGAAGATGTTAAGGCCACCTGACCGGTTTTTGGCGTAACTTGCAAAGCCCGTAGTTTTCTGCGGGCTTTTTTATTGCTACAAAATCCCCAGTCCCGCTTCCATGGTGTTGAGTCTGCCACCCGCGGCCTGGGATATAAGAAAAAACAGCAGGCGTTTCAATTCTTCCCTGGTTTGTTCCGTCAAGCGCATCCGCCGTACTTCACCTGCCCGCAATTCCGATAAGGCGGACAAATAGGCAAGTCCTTCAGGGTTGATTGTCAGGTCAGCGTTCCATTCATTTGCGCAGGAGGCGCAGATAAAGCCGTTTTCTTTCGGCAGGTATACGACCGGGCTTGAAAAGAGGGCGCCGCAGGCAGCGCAGGCGACGGTGGAAGGGCAAAGCCCCATCAGGTTGAGGTAACGCCAGAGGAACCGGATAAGGGCAGTCCCGCATTCTTCGTCGCCGGCTTGGTCAAGGCCGTCGAAAAAGGCGTCGCAGAGGGCCCAGCAGGGGCCGTACTCCCCGGAAGCGCTGGTCTTGATGACCAGTTCGCAGGCGAGGGTCGCCGCCCAGGTTTTGTACAGGCTGACCCGGATGCCGGGCCGGAACTTATGCACATCAAAATCGCTTATTTTAGCCAGGTCTTTTTTTGCGTCCCCATAGAGCCAGACCGTCCCGGTGTGCCAGGGAGAGACCAGGGCGCGGAGGCGGCTTTTGCCTCCGCCGAAAAGCATTGCCTGATAGACTCCCCGATCCAGCCCGAAAAGAGTCGCCAGCCGGTGGTCATCCCCGGTCTGCCTCAGAGCGAGCACCAGAGCTTCGGAACTGGAATCGCGCCCCACAGCTAACCTTCAGACCTTTCAGACGCCGGACGCTGCGGAATCAGTTTTTGATACCATACCCGGCATTCAATCGCGCCGAAGCAGATAGCGGCGATGGAAAACCACCAGAAACCGCCGGAAAACCGGGCAAAAAAATCGTATACGCCGTGTACCAGCACCGCGTATATGAAGGGCGCCGGCCGGTTTTGTCCCTGTTTCCATGTCCACACGGACAGGGATGAAAGCAGCGTGCAGACCATATGAATCACCCCGGCAGTACACAGGCGGAGGAGAATATTCTGCTGTCCCGCGATCAAATAAGCCACCGCTTCAAAGCAGCCGAAAGCCAGCCCCAGGATTGCCCCCAGCGCGGCCGCCTCCGGCAGGCCGGCGTTTTTGACCGGCAGGGCGGAGACCGCGGACATTTTTATGCTTTCTTCGATGATGCCATTGAACAAGAGCGCGGTGAGCAGGATGGCAGGAAGCTGTCCGCTGTGAAAAACAGGAAAAGCGCGGGCCGCCAACTGCAAAAGTACCACGGGAATCAAGGCCGCAAGGCCAAGAAAAATCGAGCGGAGAACAGTCAGGATATTCAGAGATTTCAGTATCCCCAGGCACAGGGCGGCTGCCGCTATCAGAGGCACGAAGCACAACAAGATTGAAAGATACAGCATTGCCGCGCCTACCGCAGATTGTAAACGAGACGCACATTCGTGACCATTCCGGCTTCCGGGGACTGAGATGCCTCCGGGGGGCTGTATACCGGGATCAGGTCGATTTTTGTGTCATAGGCATTGGAAGCGTATAAATCCAAATCCGCGTAAAATCGCACCATATTGGTATTTCGCAGGTTTGCTTCAAGGCAGATGCGGTAAATTCCCGGCGGCAGTGGCGCGTTTTTGTTGTCCCTGAACGGGATTTCAAACCGGAGTGTTCCGGTTTTGGGTGTCGCGCCGGAAGCAATATCAACAACTCTGTTTTTGATGTCCGATTTCTTTTGCCACTCGGGCATATTCTGCGGCCGGGTCCGCCAACCCCGCTGTTTCCCGGTATAATCGGTCACAAAAAGGGTCTTGATAAAATTGCCTTTGACGTCCTCCAGCCATAAGGCAAACTGATTGGAGGCATACCCGGTCTGTCTGGTATAGTCAAGGGTAAGAACCGGACTACTCGCCGGCGGACGCGGGAATGGCGTGGTTTGGGCAGCGGCCAGCCCGGGCAGGACAGCAAAAATCAGCGCAGCCGCATACAGGTTCGCTCTATTTCTCATGACAATTACCATATCTCAGAGAGGCGGAAAAATCAAGGCCCGCCCCCTTGACACTTTTTTCACTGGCTGCTATACTCGCCCCCATGTTATTGAATACTGTGAATAGACAGTATCTAGCGGCCGGCGGCGGGGGGCCGGGGGGGGGGGCGGGGGGGGGGCGGGGGGGGGGGGGTGGGGGGGGGGCGGGGCGGGGGGTTGGGGGGGGGGGGGGTGGGGCGTGGGCGTTGCGCTGGTCGGGGGGTGGTCGTCGGGGTCGTGGTCGGGTGG
>JAITOJ010000078.1 GCA_031290005.1 Treponema sp.
ATAGTCGACGGACTTTAAACGCGGAGGATGATTATGGTAATTACTACCAGAATGACTTTCGAGTATGCCCATCGTTTTTGGAAGCATACCGGAGAGGCGCGCTACCTGCACGGGCATCATGGCGAGCTGCTTATCGAGGTTGAAGCCCCGATTGACGAGCGCGGTTTTGTGCAGCCGGTCAAGGACATCCAGGGCATTGTGTGGGATGTGATGCAGAACTTTGACCACGCAACGCTTATGCAGGAAGGAGACCCGCTCCTCGATGCAATTCTTGGTGTCTATGAAAAGGAAGGCATCAAGGACGGTGACAAAGACAACACTCAGCGCGGAACGGCTTTCAAAGGCACCCTGGCATGGGCCTCGCCGCAAAGCAGGCTCATTGTGACCAAGAAGATTACTACCTGTGAAAACATGATAGAAATTTTCCACGAACTGCTGAAAGACAAGCTGAAGATCAAAGCCTTGAGCTTCCAGTCCAACGCACGGAACCTGATTGTGGCAAAGCAGAAGTATTAATTGCAAAGTCCGCCCGCATTCATGCGGGCGGACACAGTGCGCGCGCACACTAGCCATTCCCCCCAAAGTGTGCTATGCTGGCTACCGTTATGACCTTATTGCAAACAGAACATTGCGCGGCCTTTAAGCGCTTCATCGAAGTTCACCAACAGTTTATTATCGCCGGTCACAAAGAGCCTGACGCGGACTGCCTGACGAGCTGTCTGGGCGCGGCGGCGATTGTGGCTGCCTTCCATAAACCCTGCTTCTTCTTTTCCGCCGGCCCTTTCAAGCGACAGGAAATCAAACGCTTTGAATACCTCTTTCCCAAGACCTTTCCCGCTCCGAAGCCGGCTGAGTTGGCGCAAACCGGCCTCATCCTGGTGGATTGCTCGGAACTCGAACGTCTGGGCGACACGGGCTATGATGTCTCCCAACTCGACCTGTTCATCATCGATCACCACCGCACCTCCGTGGATGCCGAACCCCCGCGCTTCACCGCCAGTGACTGCCGCGTCATTGACCCCGGCTCCCCTTCCACCACTCTGCTGATTCAGCAGCTCTATGAGGGGCTGCTGGGCAGGCCTGGCGAAGACATCGCGTCCCTCCTGTTCCTGGGTCTTGCCACGGACACTAACTTTTTCCGCTTTCTTGGCCCTGGGGACAGCGAAGTCTTCCGCACCGCTGCCCGGCTCGCTGAATACGGCGCAAGTCCCCGGCAAATCTATGATGATATGTCAGGCGGCCAGCTTTTCTCCACCCGCAAACTGCTGGGCATCATGCTTGGCCGGACGGAGCAGAAATTCAACGGGCAGGTGGTGTACACCTATGAGACCCTGGCGGATACCCAGCAGTGGGGCAAAGAAGGCCGGGATTCGGACAGCCTGTATCAGCTTCTGCTTTCCGTGGAAGGAGTGAAGGCGGTGGTCTTTGTGCGACAGGAGACGGAGCACAAGTGTACCATAGGGCTGCGTTCCCGGGACGCTCTGGATGTGAGCGCCATTGCCGCCAAGTTCGGCGGGGGCGGGCACAGAAACGCCGCCGGAGCTACCACGCCGGGACTTATCAGAGATGTCTTGTCCGTTATTCTGGACGAGCTAGAGCAGGCGCTGTAAGCGGGTGTACGCAGAATGAACAGTACTACAGTGTTAGCATGTCTGGAAAGCGCGAAAGCCGCGGAATTATTCACCTTGTTATACGGCGCGGACGAAGTGGAATCTGAGCGCCGCAGATACATATCCCTGGTGGATGGAATGCTCCGGACAGAACCAGAGACAAGGGCCGACGTGCGTATCTTCACTGCCGCGGGCCGCACTGAGCTTGCGGGAAATCACACCGACCACAATCGCGGCAAAGTATTGGCAGCCTCAATCCAATTGGACGCGGTGGCGGCGGCCGCTCCCCGCAAAGACAAGCGGGTCTTCTTCCGTTCTGTGGGACATCCCGATGTGCTGGTTGACCTGGCGGACTCCTCAGGCGCCCTGGACTTGGGGATTCACCCGGAAGAGAGCGGGAACACCGAATCTCTTATCCGCGGCATCGCAATGGGATTTGCTAAACGGGGCGTGGCAATTGGTGGGTTTACCGCCAATGCCGCTTCCACGGTGCTCACCGGATCCGGCCTTTCTTCCTCAGCGGCGATTGAGGTGCTATTTGGCAAAATCTTTGATACTCTCTATGGACAGGGAAACCGGTCAGCTCTTGACCTTGCCCAAATCGGGCAGGAAGCGGAAAACACGTATTTCGGCAAACCTTGCGGCCTGATGGACCAAACCGCCTGCGCCTCAGGCGGAGTAGTGGCAATTGACTTTGCAGATTCCTCCGCTCCAACAATAAAGTCCGTGAACTTTGACCCCACCAGTTGTGGGTATGCCCTCTGCGTGGTGAACACCCGGGGGAGCCACGCGGATTTGACCCCGGACTACGCGGCGATTCCCGAAGAAATGAAGGCGGTCGCCCGTTTGTTTGGCAAAACGGTTCTGCGGGAACTGGACAAAGCGGCGGTGCTTGCCCGCGCCCCGGAAGTCAGGAGGGACTTGGGAGACCGGGCGCTGCTTCGGACGCTGCACTTCTTTGCCGAAAACAGGCGCGTAGAAGTCATGGGGCGCATAATTGAAGACCTTGCTTCGGTTACCGTGCCCGTGGTATCCCGCTGCCTGATGGGTAATTTTTTGGATTTGGTAAGAGAATCCGGGGATTCCTCTTGGGAGCTGCTGCAAAACTGCTATTCCCCCCCTAATCCCCGCGAACAAGGCGTACCAGTGGCGCTGGCATTGACCAGGCAGTTTCTGTCTGACCGTTGTCATGAGGGCGCGTGCCGGGTGCACGGCGGAGGATTCGCCGGAACCATACAGGCATATATTCCGCTGGACAGATTTGACGCGTACAAAGCTGCTCTGGAAGCGGTGTTCGGGGAAGGAGCGGTAACCAGACTCCGAATACGGTCGATAGGCGCGGCTGAACTGTGTTTTGACAAGGCATCGTATACATGACAAAAAACCTCACCGTGGGCAATCCTGCCCGCCTGATTCTCTCGTTTGCCATTCCCCTGATTATCGGGAATATGTTTCAGCAGTTTTACAGCATGGCGGACTCCTTCATCGTGGGGCGCACTCTCGGCATGAACGCCCTGGCCGCTTTGGGCTGCACGGGAAGCATCAATTTTCTGGTGCTGGGCTTTGTGATGGGAGTCACCCAGGGAGCGTCGATTATCACTTCCCAGCGTTTCGGCGCTGAAGACAAGCGGGGGATTCGCCGGAGTTTTGCCACGGGTATGCTCCTGGGTATCGCGGTGACGGTTATTCTGATGGCACTGAGCATCACCGGTATCAAGCCGCTTTTGCGTCTGCTGCGCACCCCCGCGGACATCATTGAAGACGCCCATTCCTACATCGTGGTCATTTTCTGGGGTATGCCGGTAATGCTGCTTTTCAACCTGTGTTCCAATGTTATGCGCGCTGTGGGAGACAGCCGGACGCCTTTGGTCTTTCTGGTTATCGCCTGCGTCATCAACATCATCCTGGACTACGTGTTCATTCTGGCTTTTGGGCTGGGGGTGCGCGGCGCAGCCTATGCCACGGTGATAGCCCAGGCTCTGGCCGGGGCAGCCTGTATTCCGGTGATTGTCAGAAAGCTGCCTATCCTGCGGATTACCCGGGACGACTGGCGGCACATCGACACCTACGAATTCTTTGTCCACGCAAAAATGGCGATTCCCGTGGGGTTCCAGTGGAGCATCATTGCCATCGGCGCGGTGGCGGTCACCTTTGCCCTGAATGGACTGGGGGCAACGGCGGTGGCGGCGTATACGGCGGGGCAGAAAATCGACCAGTTCGCGGGAATGCCCCTGAATTCCTTTGGGGCGGCCATGACCACCTACACCGCCCAGAATTACGGCGCCCGGCGGATTGACCGGATACGAACCGGGGTTTTTCAGGGGCTGCTCATGGCGGCGGCGTTCAGCATCGTCATGGGCGCGGTTTTTATCTTTTTTGGCCGCCACATGGTTGCTCTGTTTCTGGGCGATGCCCAGGAAGCCATCAATATGGGCGCCACATATCTGAAAGTTCTGGGGTTTTTCTTTGTCTTTCTGGCGGGCCTCTATGCCACCCGGCAACCTTTGCAGGGCCTGGGGAACAGCCTGATTCCCACTCTGGCGGGCATCATGGAACTTTTTATGCGCACCTTTGCGGCCATTATCCTGACTGATTTGTTCGGCTTTACCGGTCTGTGTTTTGCCAGTCCCCTGGCGTTTATCGGCGCGCTGGTGGTCTGCGCCGCCGCCCTGGGGGTCACTTTGAAAAAGCTGAACCGCGCATTTTCACTCTAGCCCCAGAATTCGCCGTGCTTTCTGCCTGTTTGCCCCCGCCTTCTCGTCATCGGCGATAGCCTGTACGTCGGGCCGGGCTGAGTCGAATTTTCCAGTAGCGAACATATCCAGCCCCGTCCCCTTGGTAGAAACATCGCCGCTGGCAAGATAGAGCCGGCAGATTTCCGCCAAGCCGGGGTCACCATGTTTGGCAAGCTCCCGGCCCAGGGCATAGCGCAAAGGCTTCCGGCGGTCGTCCTTGACAACCTTCCGGGCCAGCTCTGTGATAGCGTCAATGGCCGCGCTCCGGGAGCGCGACGCGGTATCGTCAGAAAGCAGGGCAGCCGCCGCCCGCACCAGGGCGGTGTCCGAACTTTTACTGTCGGCGAGTATCGAAATCAGAAAGTCCGCGCCTTCCTGGGTTCCCAAGGCAGCGATGGCGTCATAGGCGGCGTATTTTATGCTGGCTTCGGGGTCGTTTTTGGCGCGGGCAAGCAGAAAGGGCATGGCATCGGTGAGTTTCAATTTTTTCGCGGCTTCCACTGCCGCAAGCCGCACCCGGTAGTTTTCGTCCCGAATCGCTTGCTGAATCAGGCTCCGTGAGTCCGCCGTGTCAAAGTTTGCCAGCGCCCCCACAATGGCGGCGCGGAACAGGGAATTCGGATTATTGTACAGCCGGAGCAGCAGGCTTTCGGAATCCTTATGCCCCAGGTCGCCGATGGCGGCCACCGCGCTTGAGCGAATCGTGATACTCTCATCCTCGTTATCCGCGATTTCCGACAGCTTGTCCAGGGTGGAGTCAGCCTTGAGCTTGCCCAAAGCCCGCATCAGGGACTGGCGCTGGGGCGCGGCCAAGTCGTCCCGGTCAAAGAAATCCGCCAGGAATTGGGCGTCCTCCTCTCCCCCGATGGCGGCCAGGGCATCGCAGGCGGCGTCAAAATACTCGTTGGTCTCCCGGTCAAACAAAGCGCGCACCGAAGGGACCGCCGCGGTCAGTTTTATCGCGCCGATGTATTTGAGTACCAGCAAGACCGTGGAATTCGGCTCATCGTAGGGGTCGGCGGCAACAGATAGGGCCTGGTCGGCAAGCCCCGTGTCCTGGGCGGCGGTAAAATACCTGATGACCGCCTCCTTCACCGCCGTAGTCTTGGCGTCTTTGGACAGGGCAAGGATTTCCGGGGTGTAGTCGTAGCGTTTCTCCGACACCAGGGTTCCCAGCAAGGCCACGATGTCCGAGTCCAGTCCGTACGTGATGACATCCAGCTCCTTTTCTTTCTGCGATTGCTCCTCGGCGCAAAAAAGCGGCGGCAGGACAAACAAAAGCAGCAGGGCGATGGGTTTAAGCTTCACTTTTACCTCCCGCAAAGCGCCGCAGAAAGGCCGTTTTGTAGGCGGGAAAGCGGTCTTCCGCGATGGCCGCGCGGATTTCCCGCACAAAGGTATGCATGAAATACAGGTTGTGGTGGGACGCCAGGATGGCGCTTAGTATTTCCTGCTCCTTAAAGAGGTGGCGGAGGTAGGCGCGGGAATAGTCCCGGCACACCGGGCAGCCGCATTCCGCGTCCACCGGCGCAAAATCCCGGGCGTACCGCTCTTTCTTGATGGACAGGAAGCCGTCATGGGTGAAGTAGGAGCCGTTCCGGGCGTTCCGGGTGGGGAGCACACAGTCGAACATGTCGATTCCGTTGGCTACCGCTTCCAGAATACAGTCCGGGGTGCCGATGCCCATGACGTACCGGGGTTTGTCCCGCGGCAAAAGCCGGGCGGTCAGGGCCAGCATTTCGGCATACACCTCAAAGGGTTCGCCCACCGACAGGCCGCCAATGGCGACGCCCGGGGTTTCCAGGCTGGACGCCAGGGCGGCGCTTTGTTCCCGCAGGTCGCTATAGAAGTTGCCCTGCACGATGGGGAAGAAAAGGCCCTGGTACCCTTCGTCCTGGCGCTGCTGCCAGGCGGCCCGGGCCCGGCGCGCCCAGTCGCTGGTGATGTCCAGGGCGTCCACCGCCTGGCAGCGGTCAATGCCGTAGCCGGTGCAGACGTCAAGCTGCATCTGGATGTCCGTGTTGAACCGGGCTTGCAGGATTGCCACGCTTTCCGGGGTCAGCTCGTGGGTGGAACCATCGATGTGGCTCTGAAACGTCACCCCCTGGGGGGTGATTTTGCGGAAGCGGGCCAGGGAAAAGACCTGAAACCCCCCGGAGTCGGTCAGGAAATTGTGGGGCCAGCGGGAAAACCCCTGAAGCCCCCCGGCTTCCTCAATGACGTCCGCGCCGGGGCGGAGGTACAGGTGGTAGGTGTTGGCCAGGATAAGACGGAAGCCGATGTCTTCCAGAGCGTCTTTGGTCATGGCTTTGACCGTAGCGTGGGTTCCTACGGGCATGAACACCGGGGTTTCCACGTCGCCGTGGGGCAGGCGCAGGAGAGCGGTGCGGGCGGCGGACGCGGAGTCACTATGCAGGACAGTAAAAGGCTCGAATGTTTTCACAGTATGCAGTATACTCTATATACAGTTTTTTTTCTGCCTGTCCGCGATGTGTTGACATTGAGTCACGAATAGCATAGTATCATCTTATTCTTTCGTTAAAGGAGTTATTTATGCCTCAGCCAGCAAAACGGGACCCCAAGGCTCCAAGGTTTCTCGAAATCTCTATAAAGGACAGTGAGGGCAAAACGTGGTCGACACTTTTCGCCCAGGCAAAGGATTTTTCCACAGGCTCAGTGGGCTACTATGCTTCCGAGAAAACTACAAATCCGGAAAGCGGCGAACGGTATCAGTGCAGTATGTCTTTCACTCTCATCGGGTCCAAGCCGAAAGAAGGGTGACCATGAAATTTACAGACGCGCAAGCCTTGCTGGACAAATATGTGAACGGCGAAACCCTCAAACGGCATTGCCTGACCGTGGCGGTGGCTCTGGAATACTGGGCACGGGAATACGGCGAAGCTGACCCGGAAACCTGGCGGTGCGTGGGCCTCCTCCACGACATCGACTTTGAGCTGTATCCCAAGGAGCATTGCGTCAAAGCCAAAGAGATTCTGGAAGCCGAGAAAGCGAACTTCCCCGGCCTGACCGACAGCATGATTCACGCCATCCTGAGCCACGGCTGGAAACTCTGCAACGACGTGGAGCCGGTCTCTCAAATGGAAAAGACCCTCTACACGGTGGACGAATTGACCGGCCTGATTTACGCCTGCGCCCTCATGCGGCCGTCCAAAAGCGTGATGGACATGGAAGTCAAATCGGTACTGAAAAAGTTTAAGACTCCCGCTTTTGCCGCGGGCTGCAACCGGGATGTCATCTCCGAAGGCGCAACGCTCATGGGCATGGACCTTAACCGGGTAATCGAAAAAACTATTCTGGCCATGCGCACAGAAGCGGCGGCGTTAGGGGTGTAAGGCAATTTTGGCGGACTTTGCCATCATCGTCGCCATTGAATCCGGTATGTTAAATGTCTCTGTTCGGCAAGTAGTGCGGTAAGAGGAATGAAAAAGCTGACTTCTTGGCTGCCGCGTTTTTCGATTCTGGTTTGGGGCGGCGCTTCTGTGGAAGTAATTGTGGACGGGGCAATGAAGGCAAACTCAAGAACGCTTTCCGAAAGTTCCCGGACAATATTCTTGCCGTAGACAGCGGCGATAGTTGCCAGATATTCCCCTTCGCTTAACTTCTCGCCGGTGAACACCGGAGCCATGAGTAAATCCAGATAACTCACTGTTTCAGCGGGCAGAAGGGCAAGAATTTCCGGCATGGTCTCCGGAGAAAGGGTAATTTGAAACATTCCGGTGGTTTTATCCGTGCCGGGTGAATAGAGCGCCGCTTTCTTGAGGGCGGAAAATGCTTTGGCTGCCGATACCGCTCCGGCGTCAATTTGAAGGGAACCGCTGTCGCTGGACACTGCCTGCACCGTAGTAAAACCCGCCTTATTAAATGAAGATTTTACCGCTTCCACATTCAGCGCCAGCCCTCCCTGTCCCAGAGAACCCAGAGACTTGAGCAGGGTGGCGGTATCCGGCTTAACAGAAGCGGTTATGTGAAAACTGGTTTTGTCGTCTGCGTCCACTGCGATTTGAATCCGCGTTGAGCAGCCCCAAAAGAACAGAAGAATTGGCAGAAAGAAAACAAACTTAAAAGGGTTCATCATGAAAACAGTATACCGAAAAACAAAAATAAAATCACGCGGCCATCAACCTTTTTGAAAAAGTTGTGTCTAATAGGGCATGAAAACTATCAATCGACTCATACCCTGGAAATTCCTCGACGATTACCGGGGAAAACTGTTTGCCGGCGAGTGGCCCACCCTGCCGGAGATGTTTCGGATTACCACCGAGCGGTACGGCGACCGTTCCTGTTTTACCGACTTCGCGCCGGACAAGATCACCTACACTTACCGGCAAGTCCTGGAAAACTGCAAGCAGCTTGCGTCCTGGATGGCCGAACAGGGCGTCAAAAAAGGAGAGCGCGTGGCGGTGTGCGGCAAAAACTCCTCCGAGTGGGCCACGGTCTACCTTGCGGCCCTGTTTGCCAACGCGATTATCGTGCCCATCGACTTTGGACTCCACGATACGGAAATCAGCAATCTGCTCAACACCGCACAGCCCAAGCTGTTTTTCATCGATGAGGAAAAATACGACTACTTCGCGGCCAATTCATCCGGGGCGCGGATGTATTCCCTCAGCCCCAAATATGAGGACATCTACGTGTATCATCTGCGGCCCAGGGCCTATGCGGACGTGAAGTCGGAACTGGCTGAGGACGACACGGCGGCTATCCTGTTCACCTCCGGCACCACCGGCACGCCCAAGGGGGTGATGCTGTCCCACAAGAATCTGGTGTCCGACTGTTACATCGCCCAGACCAATCTGGTCGTGCTGCACACCGACGTCTTCTATGCCCTGCTGCCCCTGCACCATTCCTACACCATGCTGGCGGTTTTAATCGAGGCCCTTTCCACCGGCGCGGAGGTGGTGTTCGGCAAATCCATGGCGGTCACCCGGATGCTCCGGGAACTGCGGGAAGGCAAAATCACCATGCTGCTGGGCGTGCCCCTGCTGTTCAACAAACTGCTGGCGGGGATTCTCAAGGGAATCAAGGAAAAAGGCTTCGCGGTCTATGGCATTATGTCTTTCCTGATGAGTGTTTCTTTTCTGATTAAGAAACTATTCGGGGTGAATCCGGGCAAAAAAATCTTCCGTGCGGTGCTGGAAAAAGCGAGCATTTCCACCATCCGGGTGGCGATTTGCGGCGGCGGGCCTCTGGCAAAGAGCGTGTTCCGAATTTATCAGGAGCTGGGCATCGACTTTATCCAGGGCTACGGCCTCACTGAAACGTCCCCCATCATCGCGCTGAATCCCCTCGAGCACTTCAAAATCGCCAGCGTGGGCCAGTATTTTCATCCCTATATGGAGATGACGATTCTTGACCCCGATGAAAGCGGTATCGGCGAAGTGGCGGTCAAGGGATCCATGGTCATGCAGGGGTACTACAATCTGCCGGAAGATACCAAAGCGGTGTTCACCGAGGACGGCTGGTTCAAAACCGGCGACCTGGGCACGCTGGACAGCGAGCGGTATCTGTATCTCTATGGCCGGGCAAAGAACATGATTGTCACCGAGGGGGGCAAAAACGTCTACCCCGAGGAGATTGAAAACGCCTTCCAGCTTTTTACGGACATCGAGCAGATTACCATCCGCGGCTACATCGCGGAAAAGAGCACCAAATCAGAGGGCATCGAAGCCCTGGTCTATCCTTCGGACGACCTGCTCAAACGGCTGGGGATTAACCGGGAAGACAAGAACTGTTCCAAAGCGGTTTTGCCCGCAATCAGGGAGATTATCGACCGGGTGAACAAGATTATGCCTTCCTATTCAAAGATTTCGAGCATACTCATCCTGGACAAGGCGCTGGAAATGACCACCACCAAAAAGGTGAAGCGGAATTTTTAGTTCTGGCCATGCGCCGCGATACAAAGCCCCCGGAGGATTACCGGGGGCTTTGTGTTGCCAGCCGCACTTTTTACAGCCGGCCATCAATATGTACGCCAAACAGAGAGATTACACCTATTATGGCCGCTAGTGAAGCATCACAAAATACCCAGAAACCCTAATATAAAACTCGCTTTTCCTTTCATACAATACTCCTGAATCTTTTGAACGAAGGGTCTTAATCCCTGGGTATCAAGGGGCTTGATCCCCCGGTATCAAGGGGCTTGATCCCCCGGTATCAAGGGGCTTGATAGCCCCGTATCAAGGGGCTTGATCCCCCGGTATCAAGGGGCTTGATCCCCCGGTATCAAGGGGCTTGATAGCCCCGTATCAAGGGGCTTGATAGCCCCGTATCAAGGGGCTTGATAGCCCCGTATCAAGGGGCTTGATAGCCCCGTATCAAGGCGC
>JAITOJ010000040.1 GCA_031290005.1 Treponema sp.
TCTTTGGCCACGTCTGATTTGCTCAGGCTGACCACGGCCCAAAAATTCCCCTGCGCGTCCGTATCCGCCTCGACCACATGAGAACCCTGTAGGGTTGACTTTGACAAGGCCAGGGTAAAATTTTCCTGGAACGACACCACCGCGGAGGGGTCAACTTCACTGCCGGCGGTGTAATCCCGAACCATATCCTGTATCATGGTGTTCAACTGCCGGGACAGGTCCGCCCGGGCACGGGTCTGGGCGATAGTCATGGACTGGCTGAGAGACGCCATCTTTGCGGTGCCAATGCCAATAAGCGCGTCCTCCGGGACATTCATCATCGCTGATTTTACAAAATCAGGAACGCCTCCGGGAACTTTCCGCTCCGCGGGTGCGGATGCAGACGCGACAGTCTTGCCGCCTGTAGAAGCACAGCCGGCCAGAGAACCCAGCAGCACTGCTGCCAACGTAAAACTCAAAAACTTTTTCATACAAAACTCCTTAATAGAAAATAACCTGCCCATACGGGCGGTTTATAGAATCGTAACAACATCAAACAAGAGCGCGATTTTTATGTTATCCCATAGACTTTCCTCCTAAAACTTTTCGGACGCGGCGGCCACCACCTGCGCCCACCGCACTGCCACAACCAATCGGGCGGATCTCTTTCTAATAGCCCAATGCATCAAAACTGTTCCCTGGCCATGGTTAAAATTTTTGCAGTTTTTACATCTAATGCCTTTATTATCAGGCGTTGTGTATCCCCTGAACCGCTAATAGTTCCGGTAATCACAACATTCGCACCTAACATGCTTCCTATTGAAACCGCAGAAGCATCACTAACATCACCGGACATCTGAAAATCTTGTTCCGATCTTACAGAGTCCAAAGTTTTCCGATCTACCATCTGAAATTCTTTTGAATCAACCAGTTGAAATTCAATTTCGTCCATTACAAATGAGGCAGCATTCCTGTCTCTTGAAGAAACACTTAATACCGCAACTGTCGCTTTCTTTGGTAGTTCGTATATTAATGTTTCACAAGCACGGTTTACCGCACCCTCTATGCCTCCAGTTGCCCCTTGGGTACGGCTGACTTGATTGACTGGACTGGCCGGAGCGACTTGATTGGCTGGAGCGACTGGACTGGCTGACTGGGATGCTTCAGTGCTGAGAATTCTCGTCTCAATTTTTTTGAATTCGCCAACGCTGCCGATATACACGAACGTATCAACAACCGAAGATATCCAAGCTGTGGTCCATCCCCACAATACCCAGTTACATACCAGTTTAACGGTGTTTTTTGTTTTGTCGCTATGTATCTCGTCCATAGCCGCTTCCTTTGGAAGCCCCATGTAATCGGAATACCGCGGCCGCGACACACAACTACTGAACATTGAAAAAACAAAAAACATCAGCCCGACAAAAACAACCATCTTCTTTTCCATTCTCTATACCTCCTAATTTGGTAAAAATATCGTGTCTGGACGAACCCTTTCGTCCATAACACCCGTTTGACGGAAGACTGCCCGTCACCAGATTCAAAAAATCTTTTCCGCACAACGTGCGTTTATCCCACAACAATCCCAGCGTAGTACGCCCCCTGTTCCCTGCGGAATCAGTTCCGTATTAGTCTGCATAACAATATCTGTTTCCTTTTGTTTTATCAGTTAATCAGTCAATTATATCAGTTTTTTGATTATTGTCAATACCTTTTCAATCATAATAATAGTAAATAAAAGGTATTTGATGGATGTAAGGAGAAATTGTGACCGATATTAGAAAAGTGCTGGCCGAAAATATGAAGCTGTATCGGAAAACGAAGGGATTATCGCAAAATACTCTGGCTGAAAAAATTGATTCCGCCACCAGTTATATTGCTATGATTGAAACCGGAAAACAATTCCCCTCTCCGCAAATGATGGAAAAAATCGCCGCCGCGCTTGAAATCGACACTCCTGATTTATTTATGGCAAAAAAATTTGAAATATATGCACTGGAAGAACGTTATAAGGCAGTGCTGGGCTGTCTGGAAGAAATTATCCGCGCTGAACTGAACAAATTATCTGTGCATTAACGCCGTCCTGCTGCGGCTTCAACACCGGGAATTCAACGGTCAAGACTTCTGTAACCCCTGTATTGCCTAACTGTTGACACCGGCCCGGTTATTTGCTAGTGTTATACAAGAATGACTGGATTTATACGAAAATTGATTTGCGCTGTTCTCTGTATCGGCGTTCTGGGGGCATGGAAATTATCAGCCGCAGGGAACGCCGATCCGTCAACGTTTTATTATGTGAAAGCTAACGGCAATGATGCAAAAAATACCGGACATTCTCTGAACAGCCCCTATAAGACCCTGGCAAAGGCCCTGAGTGCTCTCAAATCTGAGAAAAAATCAAATATTGTTGTAATCATTGGTGAACTTAACGCGGCATCGGAAGGAAGCGCCAGTGAACAGGACAGCATTTTCCGCATCATGAATTCAGGAAGACAAGAAATCATCATAGCCGGAGTAGACACCAGCTCCAAATTATCCGCCGCTGGAACCGGGAAACGGGTATTCACCATAGATGGCTTT
Organism: Treponema sp.; assembly: GCA_031290005.1. Lineage (GTDB taxonomy): Bacteria > Spirochaetota > Spirochaetia > Treponematales > Treponemataceae > JAISTZ01. The sequence continues at coordinate 2,560 of JAITOJ010000040.1, forward strand.
TCCAATATACGCTTTGAGAATGTGGTTATTTCCGGCGGAAAAGCAATTCGCGGAGGCGGTATTTTGGCCGCTAACAACGCGGTAGTTACGCTGGGTACCAGCGTAGTGGTCACTGGCAATGAAGCCCGGCACGGGGGCGGCATCCTGTTGAACGGCGGCGTCCTTACCATCGCGGGGGGAGAAGTTTCAGGAAACAGAGCGGAAGAAGGCCGGGGCGGCGGAATCAGCGTTGACGGAAGCGGCTCAGTGGTCATGCAGGCCGGAAAAATATTTGGGAATCAGGCGCAAACCGGCGGCGGTATCGCCCTTGTCGGTTCCAATAACGCCATCACTCTTACCATATCCGGAGGTGAAATACTGTCTAACCGGGCTTTCAAGTCCGACGGGGGGGGGATATTTTTAAGCGGCGGCATTCTTACTGTCACCGGTGGTACTATTGCCGAAAACGTGTCTGACACAGGCCGGGGCGGCGGAGTATGCGTGAGCGGCAATGGTATATTTATCATGGAAAACGGAGGAATCGAAAATAACCGGTCGCAAAATGGCGGCGGCGGGGTAGCAATTATTGCCGGAGACACCTCTGTGTCCTTTACATTCAAAAACGGCAGAATCGCGAACAATGAATCCCTGTCGCAAAACGGCGGCGGCGGCGGCATTTTGCTGAGCGGCGGCTCTCTGACAATCAGCGGCGGCAGTATCACCGGCAACCGGGCCGAAGGCGGCGGCGGCGTATTCTTTTCCGATTACGGTGTTTCCGGTTTTTTCGACCTGTCCGGGGGGGTTATATCAGGCAATGAAGCTTCTATTGGCGGCGGGGTAATTGTGTACAGTTCCGGACAAGCCGCCAGGCGTCTTTCGGTTTTTTCCATGTCCGGGGGAGAAATTACCCGGAACAAGGCGGAAGGGGGCGCGGGAATATTTTTTTCAGGCACTCAGAGTGGTCAAAGTATTATCGAAATGCGGGGAGGAACCATCAGTTATAATATTTCTTCCGACTCAGGCGGCGGATTAAGTCTCTACGATGGTCTTTTTACCTTTGTTGACGGCAGTATCACCGGCAATCAGGCGGGTAACCACGGCGGCGGTGTGTTCGTCAGCGCCGGGACAGTCGAGCTGAAGGGAGGGAACATTAACGAAAATGTTTCCTCCGGTATCGGCGGCGGCATTGCCCTTACGGATTGTACCCTGGTTTTTACCAATGGTTCCGTAACCGGCAATCAAGCTCAATCCGGCGGGGGCATCTATTTGAATTCTTCCGGTTTGGCATCAGGAATGACAAACGGCAGCATCTCCAAAAACAAGGCAACCCTGACTGGCGGAGGACTTGTGGTGATGAGGGGTTCCTTTTCCATGTCCGGGGGAACAGTCAGCGGCAATCAAGCCAAAACAGGCGGCGGAATCGCGACTTCCAGCGAAGGTATTTTTACCAAATCCAGCGGCATCATATACGGCAGAGGTACTACCAGCGAGTCAAATACAGCGGACAACAACTCAGGTCATGCGGCATACCGGGAAACCGGCACAACTCATTACCGGAACAGCACCGTAGGCACCGCGGAATTTTTTTCCTCGGTCAATGAAATAGGCTGGGAATAACGTTTATTTTCTATTCAATCCGCTGTATACGCGCCCCCAGGCTTTTGAGGCGCTCCGTGAGGTTTTCGTATCCCCGTTCCACCTGATAGATGTTGCTGATAACGCTTTTCCCTTCCGCTGCCAGCGCGGCAATAACCAGGGCCATGCCGGCCCGAACATCCGGTGAAACAAGCTGTTCCCCATGAAGGGCGGTCGCGCCGGAAACCACTGCCCGGTGGGGATCGCACAGGATGATTTTTGCCCCCATGCTGATGAGCCGGTCAACAAAAAACATTCGGGATTCAAACAGTTTTTCGTGAATCAGTACCGTGCCGTTCACCTGGGTTGCCGCCACAATCATGATACTGATGAGGTCTGGGGGGAATCCCGGCCAGGGGGCGTCGTCGATTTTGGGAATCATGCCTCCAAAATCGGTGTTGACCCACATATCCTGTCCCGTCGGCAGGACGAGGTCTGAGCCTTCTATGGTCCAGCGGATTCCCAGCTTGCCGAAGGCCGCTTTGAGGGGCCGCATTTCTCGTTCCCGGACGCCCTCAATGGTGACGCTGCCCCGGGTGGCCGCCGCGAGGCCGATGAAGGAACCGATTTCCATATAATCCGGGCCGATGGCAAAGTCCGTGCCGTGCAGTTCCCGCGTTCCTTCGATAGTCAGAATGTTGCTGCCGATGCCGCCAATCCGAGCGCCCATGGCGTTGAGCATAGTACATACATCCTGAATATGCGGCTCGCTGGCCGCGTTGGTCAGGATAGTCGTCCCTTCGGCAAGGACAGCGGCCATGACCGCGTTTTCCGTGGCGGTCACCGACGCTTCGTCCAGAAAGATGTCGGCCCCGCAGAGTTTGTTGGCGCTGAAATTAAACTGTCCGTTAATAACGACCCGCGCCCCCAATTCGGTGAGGGCAAGAAAGTGGGTGTCCAGCCTGCGACGACCGATGACATCCCCGCCCGGAGGCGGCAGGACAGCCTTGCCGGTGCGGGCGATCAGCGGCCCGGCGAACAGGATGGAAGCCCTGATTTTATGGGAAAGTTCCCGCGGAATAACCGAAGTGATGCCGCCGGAGGCGGTGATTTTCCAGGAGTTGGCGTCCAGGCGTTCGGTTTTTGCTCCCAGGTTATTGAGGATTTCCAGCATCACCGCCACGTCTTCAATGTCCGGAATATTCCGCAGAATAACCGGCTCCGCGGTGAGCAGCGTTGCCGCGATACAGGGGAGCGCCGCGTTTTTGTTTCCCCGCGCCCGGACGCGCCCCTGTACCGGGAAACCCCCTTCAATATGATATTCAGCCATCGGCCCCTTCCTTTTTGACCGGTTAGTCCGTTTTATTCGCTCCCAGGGCGTTTTCCAGGGCCAGAGCAAGCTGGTCTGGACAACTTGTTTTCTTGCGACCGCAGGGAATCCCTTTGAGCATCCTGACTATTTCAGCCACCGGCTTGCCGTCAACCAGGGCGGAGACTGCCCGCAGATTGCCTTCGCAACCGCCGGTAAAAAATATCTCCCGCACGATTCCGTCGGTAATATCAAACTCAATCAGCGATGGGCAAATGCCCTTGGGTCTATATGTGATTCTCATTGTTCCCCCCACAATTTTGCCAGTTCCACCAGCGCCGCCACAGTACGTTCCATCTGGTTCAGGGACGCCCACTCTTCCCGGGAGTGGTGATTGCCGCTCCCGGTACCGATATTCGGCGTGGGAATCCCCATCTCTGTGAGCCGGGACCCGTCGGTTCCGCCCCGGATGGGTTTGAACACCGGTTCCAGTCCGGTATTCCGCATGGAGCGCACCAGCAGTTCAGCTACCGCCGGGTGTTCGTCCAGCTTTTCTTTCATATTACTATACTGTTTTGTATGTGTTACCGCAACCGAGCCGCCGGGATATGTGGCCTCAATCGCTTTTGCCAGAATTTCCACGGTTTCCCGGCGCTTCTTCATGCCTTCGTCGTCAAAATCCCGCAGGTAGACCGTCACGGAAGCGGTTTCCATCTGGCCGGAAATCTCCAGGGGGGCGTAAAAGCCGAGAACGCCGTCTGTGGTTTCGGGGCTTTCCTGACGGGGCAGCAAGGCCGTGAAGTCCGCCGCCATGCTGACCGCGTTCACCATAGTGGGCCGGGCGGTTCCGGTGTGGCAGGAATGGCCGGTAAAACGGATTTCGCTTTTATAGGCGTTGAAACATTCGACTTCCACCTCCCCCGCATCTCCGCCGTCCACCGTATAGCACTGCGATGCGGTCAGCCAGTCCAGAGGCACAAAGTCCATGCCGTGGCCGGTTTCTTCGTCCGGTGAAAAGACGATTTCTACCATTCCATGGGGAATTTCAGGATGGGTCAGGAGGATTTCCGCCAGAGTCATGATTTCCGCCACTCCGGCCTTATCGTCCGCACCCAGGAGGGTGGTTCCATCCGAAGTGACGCGCACATCCCCGTCCGGCGTTGGGGTGACCAGAGGCTTGACTGCCTCGCCGGACACTCCGTCCACCGTGTCCAGGTGGGCCAGAAAGCCTGTTGCCGCTACACCCTCGCAGCCCGGACTCGCGGGTATGCGGGCGCATACGTAGCAGTGTTCCGTTACGGTCACGTCCGACGCGCCCAAGGAGCGCAATTCCGTTTCAAGCCGCCGGGCCAAGTCCCATTCCCGTTCTTCAGAAGGAATTATTCCCGCATCAGCCTTTTTCCGGTCACTGGTTGACCAGATTCGCGTGTAGCGCAAAAAGCGTTCAAGCAGTTTTTCCCGGCAGGCTCCTGCCAGGGCAGCGCTCGTTTCCATGAGGTTCACCTGAGCAGGCTGGTTGAAAGGCTGCGCCTTGCCCGGAACCGCCTGATTCCGGCTTGCAGGAGATGCTCTATCAAATCAGGGTAGGACAGGCCCGCCTGGGCGCAAATCTTGGGGAACATGCTTATTGGGGTGAAACCCGGCATGGTGTTGATTTCGTTCAGATAGAGCGCGCCGGTTTTTTTGTCCAGAAAAAAGTCCAGCCGCGACAGCCCGGAACAGTCCAGCGCGGCGTAGGCTTTTGCGGCAATTTCCCTGACTTCCGTCAGTTTGTCCGCGTTCAACTGGGCGGGAATAAGGAGCGCCGCGCCCTCCGGGTCAGTATATTTTGCGTCGTAATCGTAAAACTCGTGGCGCGGCGACACTTCCCCGGCGGCATACACCGTGATGTCCCCGTCCAGTACCCCGTCGCCAATGATGGAACACTCGATTTCGCGGGCGTCGACGGCTTTTTCTATCAGAACTTTGTCATCCCACTTGAGAGCTTCCCCCAGAGCGGCTTCCAGGGCCGTGCGGTCTTTGGCTTTGGAAATTCCCACGGAACTTCCCGCATTGGCGGGTTTGACGAATAAAGGATAGCCTAACTGGGACTCCGCTTCATCGAGCAGAAGGGCAAACCTCCGTTCGTCAGCCTTCGCCACCGTAACCCAGGGAACGACCGGCAGTTTGGCTTGCGTCCAAAGCAGCTTGGTTTTTTCCTTGTCCATGGCGACACTGCTGGCCAGCACCCCGCAGCCCGCGTACGGCAGTTCGGCCAGCTCAAAAAGCCCTTGAATCGTGCCGTCCTCACCAAAAGTGCCATGCAGGGCAGGAAACACGATGTCCGCCGGGAGCCGCTTGCCCTGGGCAAACAACCCTTCGCCGGGAACCACCGAGAGCGGTGTGTCTTCGGCAATACGGAGAGAAGCGGTCTTGTCATTCCGCAGGCGTTCAAGCTCCCGGTCGTCCTGCAAAAACCAGCGTCCATCTTTGGAGACGCCGGCCGCGTACACAGTATGCTTCGCGATGTCGATATTCCGAATAATAGCGGCGGCGGAGACCAGGGAAACTTCATGTTCCCCGCTTTTTCCACCCCCCATGACCAATACATTCATAAAATTACTTCCTTAAATTACTTCATTTGTGAAAATCCCAATTCAGCCAGCGCTTTCCCAGCCTCGGCGAATTCATCATAGGGCATAATAAAATCTTTGTAAATAATCGAGTTTTCGTGAGACTTGCCCAACAGCAGCACGATGTCCCCTGCCTGGGCGATTGCAAAGGCTTGGCGGATTGCGGCGGGGCGGTCAGGAATGATGTGGACTTCCGACCCCGGCGTTTTGCCCGCCTCAACGCAGCCTGTCTGAATCATCGCCAGCAATTCTGTCGAATCTTCCCCCCGCGGGTCTTCGTCAGTCAGGATAACCACGTCGGACCAGCGCCCCGCAATTTTGCCCTGCTCCGGCCGCTTGGCCAAATCCCGCTCCCCGCCGGAACCGAAGAGGCTGATAATCCTGCCCTCCGCCCGGCCCCGCAGGGGCGGAAAAATCGTCTGGAACGACGACGGAGTGTGGGCGTAGTCAATGATGACTTCAAAGGGCTGGCCCTGGTTGATGGCGGTCATGCGCCCTCGGATGGGCGTGAGGCGCGAGGCCGCGTCCGCAAGCTGTCCCAGGGGAATACCGAAAAGCCGGTGCGCCGTCATAATGGCTGCGGTGATGTTATAGGCGTTGAACGAGCCGGGCGTGGGCGCGGACACGGTTTCGCCGGAGGGCAAAGCGAACTCAATGCCCCCGGCAGTATCCCGCACTTCCGGGTATGAAAAGCGGCGCACGTCGCGGCGGGTGGCCTGGGCAAAATAATCCGCGCTGGGATCATCGGCATTGACCACCCCAAAAGCGGGAACAGTTACGCGCTTCCCGTTGATGATTTTTTCGTGGCTGTGGGCATCCAGGGCGCGGAACAGGTTGGCTTTGTCGTCCCGGTATTGCTCCCAGGTTCCGTGAAACTCCAAATGCTCGTGGGTGACGTTCATGAACACCGCGGCGTCAAACAGCACGTTCCCCAGTCGGTTTGTCCGGGGCGAAAGGCCGTGAGAAGAGGATTCCAGCACTGCCGCTTCACAGCCGTTTGTAAGCATTTCATACAGTTGTTTCTGGATTATGGGCGCTTCCGGGGTGGTCTGGTGTTCCGGGTTATCGATAGCGCCGTCGCCCAGGGAATACTGGACAGTGGAAATGAACCCCGCCTTTTTGCCGCAGAGACGCAAAAGCTGCCAGATAAACGCCACGGTGGAGCTTTTGCCTTCCGTGCCGGTTACGCCGATGACCGCCAAGCGGGCCGATGGGTTATCGTAAAAAGCCGACGCAAGGGGGGCCATGGAAAACCGCGCGTCATCCACCCGGATTGCGACCGCCCAGCAGTCCTGTATCGCCTGCAAAGCCGCAGCGTCAAGTTCGCCCTGATACACTATCGCGGCGGCTCCGGCTTTGATGGCGCTGGGTATGTATGCGCTACCCTGGGTATGTACGCCGGGAAGGGCAAAAAAAAGGGCTCCCGGTGTGACCGACCGGGAGTCAAACACCAGGCCCGTGATGACCGGATCAGCATCGGCCTGGTGTGTTACGGTATGGGGAACGGCATTGATGAAAGCGGAAAGCGGTTTCTGCATGAGCCGCATTGTAGCGAAGAATACGCGATAACGCAAGCAGCTCTGTCCCATTTACCCACAACTAACTCACACACATAATCCGGGGCCGTGTAGAGTCAACACTCTAGGAGCGTGCGGTTTTTTTTACGATTTAACAAATCCTTAACAATTCCTTAACAACTCCTTAATACGGGCTTCTTAACATAAGCTATCTCCAGAACGAGATACGCCACACATTGAGGAGGTGGATACAGTAACATGCGGAACAACGCGGCGGGACTTGCACCCATTGTCATGAGCATATTTGTATGCCTGTCTCAGGCAAATCTTGCCGCGTTGGAGTTTGCGGTAAATAACACCGGCTTTGAAATGACCGTCATATGGCAGCAAGAATCCGCCGAAAAGGGATTCAGTCTTCAGGCGCAGTCTGACAAAATTAATATCCTGTGGGGCTCTGAAGATTCCGACAAGCTGAAAATTATGCCGGCAGAATATGGCGTTGATTTTGAGTACCGTATCGATATTAGTCCTGATAACTCTATCCAGGCAGATCGCGGGCTTATCAAAATGAGCCTCGCCCGTTCCCGTGATTATGATGCTTTGGATTATCGCATCGGTTTTTATTACGATTATACTGATTATTTACGCGCCGGAATGGAAACTTCCGGCGAAGTAATTGATGGAGTGCCGCGGTTTTCCCTGAGACCGATTATCGGACTTGAGTTGGGAACTATTGGATATATTAACAGCGGATTTGATATAGGCAATGTAACAAATGGCAAATGGGAAGATGCTCTATACATTGATATTCGGTGCCAATGGAAATGGTAATGGTTTTTTTTAAGTATAGAGCGCATAGAGCGGTTTTGCGCGGTTTGCCGATGCTTTTGCTCGTTTCTGTTTGTCTTTCAAGCTGCGCCACTTCCGAGGCCCTCTATCTGCGGCTGGGCGCTCCGGAGCGGGAAGCGCCGCCGGATTTCCCCCGCCCGTCATACCGCGATGAGGACATACACGGCGATTTTCCGGAGGCGGTATACATCAAGACCAGGACGCAGACCTTCAATACCTATCAGTATTACCTCATTAAGGACGCTCTGATTTGGTATAAAAGCATTGAAAGCGAAAAGGAGCCGCATGACTGGACGCTCTTTGAAAAGACCGGCCTGCCCCACAATGAGCGGAAGCCAGGTTTCGCAAAACCACGGGCCATCGTGGAAATCTCCGCCGACGCGGACGAGCTTGTTGCCCTCTCGGATGACGGCGGCTTTTACCGCTTTTGTTTTGACAAGACCATCGCCCATGCAAGCAACGTCTGGCTTGACAAGCAGGGCTGGCCCAAGGAGGAACAGCTTTTTCTTGATGAGCGCACCAGTAAAAACCGCGCCTGGGCGCTGGGAAAGCGCAACAATCAGGTACTGTATTACGAAGACCCCTTTGGAAACCAGCACCACAACGGCACCATGGAAATCGCCACCGCCTATGTGCTGCTGGAAGACGGCCAGGAAATATGCTATGCCGACACGGGGCTGCCCAGCGACTTTTCCCGGAACTACATTGGCCCGGAACGGGGCGCGTTCAAGGCGGCATCTCTTTCGGCAAGCGCGTCAACCCTGTTTGTCATCAACGAGGCGGGAGAAATGTACACCCGCATGGCGGATTTCGACATCACCGGCAGCGACCCCATGTTCTTCAAGTATGCCTATACCCCCTACACCTCCGATGTGCCGGGAACCAGTTATTTGTCTAACCTGACCGAATGGGCTCTGCCTTCGGAAGACTGGAGGGCCCAGCCGCCCATTTCCCTTGTTGGGAAAGCCGCGCTCACCCGCCACATCACCATCCTGCAAAACGGGCAGGGCAATGGGGCGCGGGAACTGCGGGTTGCCGGCCTGGACGAACAGGGCGTTACCGGTTATTGGACAAAGGCGATTTTTGACGAGTCCTGGGCCTTCAGGGCGGCGGCGCTGCATTTTTCTGATGCCGCCTTCTTGCAGGCGGCCAATGAGGAGCGGGGGCTGTCTTTGGACAAGCGGTATAGCGGGTACTGGTGGGACAGCGGCATAAAAGAAGAAGGGTGGGAATATGAAATCCCGAATTTTAATATCCTGGAAGGGGACTGTGATTTCCGCGTTACCTGGCGGGGTGAAATCTGCACGCTCAAACTGCATCCGGCGGAAATGTGGGCCTATCTTACACGGGATTACGTGCCGGGGCGAACAGGATCTCCAAAAATGTTTTTGGTTACCCTGGAAATCCCGAACCATGCTTTTGACGGCCTTTCCGAAGGATTTACGCAGGCGCTTACCGCACAATACCTGAAAAACGACAGGAAACTGTTTCAGTATACAGTGGCCGCCTCATCACGTTTTCTGTTATTGCGCGATACCGGCAGGCTTGATTCCGTATTATTCCTCACTGACGGGTCTATTTCAAATAGTCTGGCCGAGTTCCGCCCCTCATACCTGGTGGAAGGCTTTGCAGAATTACCGCGTTACCTCTCGCCGGAATTGGCCTATGCCCCCGGCGCCGTGCTTACAGCCGATGATAAGAGTGAACTTGCGAATAAGATTGAAGCAAACCGGTTGTTTCGTCATGTTTTAAAATATCAAATTCGGGCGCTAAAATGGTCTGAGCTTACAGCCTTTAAGATTAATTTTGGCTATATCCCGCTGCATTATATTACCCGGCTCACGCCGCTTCGCTTTATTGACGTCCCCAAAATACGCACGGTTACGGAATTTGGCGACAAGATTGTATTGGCTAACAGCGCGTATAATACAGTAATCGCGAATCTCCGCATTGTGCTGTATGAGGAAATGATAAAAACAGTGGAGACAAGAATAAAAAGCTACCGGGCCTCGGCAAAACAGCTTGCAAAGGGCGCGGAATCTGTTTTGTTGCCGGTGGCGACTCCGGTACCTATGCTTGATTATCTGGACAGTCTGGAATTCTCGCTTACGGGGGAACTGACAAAATAGAGATGAGAAAAAAAGTAGTATTCGCCGCCTTCCTTGGTATTATGGTACTGCCGTTTTGCAATGCCCAGACAAACATTGATCATTTGTTTTCCCTGGATTTGGGCTACTCCCTTACCGGGTTGACAAACAGCGGTTGGGGTATAGGCATAAACTATGAGCAAAAACTATTGGATTATTTGTCGGTGAAGGGCGGCATTGGCCACATGACTTTTCTCACCGGCCAAGACGATGTGTATTGTGCCAGCGTCAATATATCATTGTTCCTAAACTATTATCCGCTGGGGAGCGGTCTGGATACAGTATATGTCGGCCTGGGAGGCGGGGTCGATTTTATGAATTATTTCGGCGGCGGCCCGTTGCCGGATAACCCTGAGGACACGCTCATTTCAATCATCCCCATCACCGGCTGGAAATGGCATGTGTTAAAACCGTTGATGCTCGATGTGTATGTGGGATATAAGGCCGTCATACAGGATGCTGAAAACTATCGTAAAATAAAAGACTATGTGAACGCGGGAGTTCAGTTTGGGGTTGGCTTCAAAGTATTTTTTATATAATCATCCTGCCTAAAGTAAAGACATAGCCTGAACGAAAGTTCGGCAAAACCGGTCGGACAAAAAAATGAATTTTTGACTAGCCGAAATTAAAAAAAATAGGTACATTCATTTCAGGAGTAGTACCTATGCAAGCACAGCAACTAGCTGACAATATTTTTTGTATCCATGCGGATATCCGCACGGAGGAATTATTCGAAGGAATCTGGCCCATCCCCAAGGGAGTGACCCTGAATTCCTATGTGGTGAAGGGTGGTAAGGTCGCCCTGATCGATTTTGTCCGGGACTGGACCAATGCTACGGCCCAGCACGAAAGCGCCCTCAAGTCGGTGGGACTGGACTTTACCAAGGTGGACTATCTCATCCTGAACCATCTGGAGCCGGACCACACGGGGTATCTGGCGGAATTCCGCGCCCTGAACCCTAAGGCGGAGATTCTGGCCACCGAGAAGGGGGTGAATCTCATCAAGAGTTTCTACAAGATCGATTCCGGAGTCAGGGCGGTGAAGAACGGCGACACATTGGACTTGGGAGCGGGGAAGAAGCTCACCTTCTTTGAGACCCCCAACCT
>JAITOJ010000099.1 GCA_031290005.1 Treponema sp.
TCTTCTGTCTGATTGGGTCCCCGGCCCGCCACGCCGATAACCACCAGTGCGCCGTTTTCAGGCACGGTCAGAAAATAGCCCATATCGTATTGCTTTTTAAGAGAAAGCGCCGGAGGTTCCGATGACACGTTACTTAATGCGATAAGCGAAACAATAAGTGTGATACAGGCTATTTTCCGGCGCATCTTAGTTGCTCACCACTTGCACATCTTGCTTGACAGAGTCAAATGCCGCATTCATCCGTGCTTCCGCGTCAAAAGACGCCGCCTTGGGAACAGCGAGTTTTGCCTGTGCGCTCGCCTGATTGATTTCTTTTGCCACCTCCGCCTTACTCAGCATCACCACCGTCCAGTAGTTACCGGCATCATCCATGTCTTCATCCACAACAGATGCCCCTTGCAACCGTGACTGTGAAAGCGCTACCGTAATGTTCTCCTGAAACGCCAGCGCCGATTCTGGGTCAACTTCGCTTGAAGCCTGATAATCCCGGACCATGTCTTTGACAAGGGTGTCCAACTGCCGCGAAATTTCAGCGCGCCCTCGTGTTGCCGATATTGTCCGGGACAGACTAAGTGTCCCCATTTTCGCCGTGCCAATACCGACCAGCGCGTTTTCAGGCGCGTTTTTAACGGCATCCCGCACAAATTGCGGCACACTACCACGAACACTCCGCCCCGCCGCCGCTCTCCCGCTCGAAGACCCGGCAGGCGGCGCTGAAGCGCACCCTGTCGCGATCACTACCACTGCCGCGATAATCACCGCGGCAATCTTTCCCTTTGTTGTTTTCATATGAAAACTCCTTTGAATATTTTTTACCACTCAAATATGGTGGTTATTTTGTACTATACCCGTACATACAGGTGTTTGTTAAGTAGCTGCCCCGCATTTTTAAGTATTCTGTTTCAATATGGGTTTTAGAGAGAATCTGAAAGAACTATTGGAGTTTAGTGGTCTGGAGCAGAAGGAATTGGCCGCTCAGACCGGTATCAGTCTCAGAACCATAGAAAACTACCTGAAACAGGCGACTATCTCTTCTATACCGTCCGCTGACAAAGCGGTTCTCATCGCCCAAGTCCTGGGTGTATCAGTGGAGTATCTGGTAACCGGCAGTGAGGCCCAGCGGGAAAAAACTATTGCCTCCCTGAGACCTGATATACGCGCGTTGCTGCGCTCTATTGAACTGTTGGACGAAAAAGACCGAAAACTTATTCTGGTGCTGGCCGAAGGATTAAAAGAACGCAAAAGTAAGGCATGAAGACAGAAGCATCGCTTCCGGTTTCGATTCTCACAAAATCAGATAAGAAGCCAGTTCCAATTCAGAATACACATCCTTGAGAATTTGAGCCAGCAGAAATCGGCGCCTGTTTATATCAAACATTTCCTAATACCCTCCTTGTCCGTGCGGCAAGCGCTTTTGAGCGATAGACAGGCAGCAGCATGTCTATGGTATCGCGGTTTAAGACATGGAGGTTATCAAAATAATAATCCGGTTTCAGATACAGCGGGCCAAGAAAAGCCCGCTCCGGGGATTGAGCAGTTTTCCGGTACGCACATAATAGTTCACCCGCTGATTGATGGAGTTAAAGCGGCTTTCCCCGGTCAGAACCGCCATATCCACCAGATTAAACACGGTCCGGGGATCAGAATAAACCGCAAAAACCAGGTCTGTATGGGGTGCGGCCTCGATATATACACTGGACATATGAAAAATTCCTATATCCAGTGTACAAAACAAAGAGTTTGTTTTGTACAGTTCCCTGATAGTCCCGGTACGATTATCGGGAACTGCCCCCACCGCCACAAACGCCGTTTCGGTCTTCCAGTCAAACAATACGCCCTGACTCGTCCATTGCCCAAAAACCGGCGCCGCTTTTTTCTGGAGCGGTTGACAATCAAAATAGTTTTATCTATTCTGGTTCATATGGTTAGCACAGTGCCTTTTTTAGACCAAATAGTCTCTCTCATAGTCTCTATGGCTTCGCCTGACCAAATAATACTTTTTGGTTCTTACGCCAGAGGGGATAATACGGAAAAAAGCGACGTTGATTTGCTAATTGTCAAGAAGGGCCTCAAAAATGGCCGCGAGATTACCGGCAATTTGTATATCGCTCTCTCTTATAGTGATATTGATATACCCGTAGATTTACTCATCATAGATTCCGATCGATACGAAGCATTGAAAAATGAAATCGGCCTGGTTTACAAAACTATCCACAAAGAGGGGAAAGTAATTTATGGAACGGCATGAAACTTGGCTTACCAGAGCAAGAAGCGCTCTGGCAATGGCAAAAGTGAAGGTCATCCCGCTGATGTGTTATGAGGACTTGTGTTTTCAAGCGCAGCAGGCCGCTGAAAAGGCGTTAAAGGGCTTATTGATATACTACCAAGAGGAACCTGAATTTACCCATAATATTGAGAGGCTCATAAAAGCACTTTCAAAACATACCGGAATACCTGATGATATACGAAAAACAGTAAAATTAACTAACTATGCCATATTTACCCGTTACCCCAGTGAATATGATGATATTACAAAAAAAGAATATGAAGAAAGTATTGTCATGGCGGCTAATTGTCTCAATTGGGCAGAACAGAAAATCAGCGGTTAATGCACCAGGCAGGGAGTAATCGCCACAAACGCCGTTTCGGTCTTCCAGTCAAACAATAAGCGGTTCTGCGCGGCTTCCAAAAGCAAGCCCATGATATGCTCCGTGTCGTCCCCCAGAGCCTCCCGCACCGCCTTGCCGTAGGGGGACTTTTCCCCGTTAAACCATGCGTGTACATCCGTCTGGGCAAGCCGCCGTTTTTCGTAAAACACTCGGCTCTCCACGGTGACGCTGAATTGCGCCGCCTCTGTCCCCTGGGGGCCTCCAAGGACATCCGCAATGGTCTTTGCGTCCCAGGCAAAAAGCGGCTGGCCGGGATCCGCGTAAAAGCGCGATTCCGCCCCTTCCATTGCTTGCAGGATGGACGCGAACTTACCCTCGCGGTTTTGCAGAATCTGATCCCGGATAAGCGCGGAAAGCTGCTGCCCCGCGATGGGAATCCGCTGGGACAGGAGGGCCTTCCAGTCCGGGGCCAGCCGCCCCGCCGCGCCAGCCGCCACAAGACCGGCGCGGAATTGAGCGATACTTTCAACCGACACGAACATATCCCGAAAAAAAAGCCGGTCAAAGGGGACGCCCGCACAGGCTTCCGGAGGAATCTCAAAGGCGCCGGGAGCTGCCTCGACGCCCCGGGCCGCAAGCTGGGGTTTGTCCACCGCTTCCAGGGTGCGGCTGTACTGTTCCAGCGCCGAGCGGCCCGTTTCGCTCCGGCAGACCCCGCAGACCAGCCCTTCGGGGCAGGCGCGAACCAGGGACATGAGCAGCAAGCCGTCGTCGGCGTTCCACACCAAAGCCCGGTGATGCCGCAACAGTCCCGCGGCCTTGAGCAGGGTTTCCCGGATTTCCCGCAGGGTCTCCGCG
>JAITOJ010000101.1 GCA_031290005.1 Treponema sp.
ATGAGTGGTAAATACGCGCTGGACTCCAATGTCATCATTGACGTTGGCAAAGGATTGCCCGAAGCGCTGGCCTTGCGCGGCGTCTTAAACGATGCCGAGCGATACATCAGTGTCATCAGCCGCATGGAATCCCTCGCATTTCCGGGCCTCCCCCCTGAAGAAGAGACGCATATCCGGCACTTCCTGGGCGAACTCACGGTTATCCCCCTGGACGATACCATAGAGGAAACCGCCATCACCCTGTGCCGCACGACGAGCCTCAGACTCCCCGACGCCATCATCGCCGCCACCGCCCTGTCTCTTGGCGCCGACATCATCAGCCGGGATGAGCATTTGCTCAAACTCAATGTGCCCGGACTGCGGGTAGTAAAGACCCTGTAGGTATCACCATTTCCCTTATTCCTCATCCTCTCTATACTCTATCTATCTCTTCTCTATCCCTCTATTCTCTGATATACTCTTTGGTATGACCTTACAACAAACCGTAACCATCCCCGCCGACCGGCGGCTGCATCTGGACTGGACGCTGCCCGAAACGGCAAGCCCCGGCGCCGCACAAGTTGTCCTCATCATTACCCGCATCGATGATGAATGTCCCGAACCAGAGGTTCGACAGGACACTCCCAACGCCGTTACCATTGCCGCCATGCAGGAAGCCCGTGACATCCTGTCGGGGAAGATACAAACCAAGCGCTATTCCAGCCTCGCGGAGTTTGACGCCGAAATCGCCGCCGAAATCGCCGCGGAAGATGCAATAACGCGATGCTGACTTTCACGTCTACCAGCCAATATCGCAGAGAGCGCAAACTGGCAGAGAAGCGGGGGCGTAATATATCATTGTTGAATGACATTATTAACACCTTGCTTCAAGAAAAGCCGCTCGCCCCGAATCATCGTGACCACCCCCTGTCGGGGGATTACGCCGGTTTTCGGGAGTGCCATGTCCAACCGGACTGGCTGCTGATTTACACGGTGGATAAAGAACAACTGGTTCTTACCGCTTCCCGCACCGGCACCCACGCCGACCTGTTCTGAATAGATAGATAAATAGAGGAGAGAGAAGCCTCACGCGGGGGCGCGGGAGGGAAGAGAAGGCGCGGAGAGCGGGAACGGCAGCACTCCCTCAATGGAAGCTGCCCCGCACATAAGCGCCGCCAGCCGGTCAACCCCCAGGGCAACCCCGGAACAGTCAGGAAACCCCCGAAATAGTTTCCAGTAATCTTCCGTGACCCCATGGGGTATCCGGGCGGTTTGGGCTTTGAGTTCTCCCTCCCGCTCAAAATACGCTTTGACCTTCCAAGGGTCGGTTTCCTCAGTGTAGCAGTTTGCCAGTTCCATGCCGTCGCAGTAGAGTTCCCAGCGTTCCTTCCAGCACACCGGCCTGCCCCTGCCGGGAGCCGGCGCGTCTTTTGCCAGACAAGGAACCTGGGCAGGATAATCCATGAGCAGCGTCGGAGTGTCTCTTGGCAGGGAAGGCTCCACCGCGTGCACCAGAATCAGCTCGTAGAGATCGTCCCAGGGCCAGCGGTCAAAAGGGGAGGCGGCGCTTTCGGCAATACCAAGATTGCGGGCCTGTTCCGCCAAAGCCGCCGGGGTTTGGGCTTCTGACAGCCGGAACCCGGCGTATTCCGCAAAGGCATCGTCCAGGGTAAGGCGTATAAAAGGGGGCTGCATACCGGACGGCACATCCAGGGCGCGGAATAAATCTTCCGTAACAGCAATAGAATCCCGGTAGTCCGCGTTCATGGTGTAATATTCCAGCATGGTAAACTCAGGGCTGTGGATATGCCCGGAAGACTCATAATTCCGGTAGCATTTGGAAACCTGAAATACCGGAATCTTATACTTTGCGATGATTGGTTTCAGGTAGATTTCCGGGGACGGCGCCAGGTAGAGCGGCTGTGTGTTGCCGTGGGGGTCATACCAAACAGTTTCAAAAACCTCAAGGCAGGTTTCGGGAATCAAGTCCGGGGACAGCGCGGGGGTGTCCAGTTCAAGGTAGCCCCGCCCCGTGAAAAACGCGCGGATTTTCCGTACAATTTCGGCCCGTTGCACCAGGCGTTCAATGTCCATATCAACTTTGACTGTACCGGGATTCGATAAACGTGAGTTTCATATCCTTGAGCTTCTGGGTAAGAGACACCTTATACACATGGGGATTCAAAAGCCGCTTATAGGAAGGGTCAAGGGTATCAAGCTGGACTTCCATACGAGTTCGCGCGGCGCTGATTTCCTCGCGGGGCGAGGCGGGTGGGCCAAGGCGCTTGCCGCCTTCCAGCCGCTTTTTAAGCAGTTCCTCCACCCGCGTCGGGGTTATTTGCAACTGCCGGTAATCCGCCGCGGGGTGGAAGACGCGGAGAGTCTTCCCTGTTTCGATGACCTCGCCGTTCAGGGCAAGAATATCCGCCTGGGCCATACCGTTTTCATCAAAGAGCCGCCACAGGTTTTTGATTCCCGGATTGGTGGTCTTTTCAGGGTTATCGGAAAACTTCATCACGGGCACAAACTCCCCGGAGTTCCAGCGGGCAGCCAGTTTATATACCCCGGTAAAAGAGGACTCCCGCCCGCCGGTAACCAACTGTGTTCCCACCCCCCAATTGGTTATGGGCGCGCCATTGGAAACCAGAGTGTCAATGATTTCTTCGGTGAGGTCGTTAGAGACCGTGATTCCTGCCTGGGGCATACCTGCCTCGTCCAAGGCGCGGCGCACCTGGGCGGACAGGTACTGCAAGTCACCGGAGTCCAGTCGCACCCCAAAGCCGTGACCCTTTTCAACCAGTTCCCTGCCCGCAGTGATGGCGTTCACGATACCCGACTTGAGGGTGTCATAGGTGTCGATCAGGAACACCGATTTATCGGGATACAGAGCGGCATAGGCCCGGAACGCTTCAAGCTCGCTGGGAAATGACATAATCCACGAATGGGCCATGGTTCCCTGCACCGGAATACCATAGACCTGTCCCGCCAGCGTGTTGCTGGTTCCTCCGGCCCCGCCGATAAAAGCCGCCCTGGATGCGGAAAGCGCGCCGTCCGGCCCCTGAGCGCGGCGAAGCCCAAACTCCATAATCCGGCCCCTCCGGCTGGCAAGCCAAATCCGGGCGGTTTTAGTGGCAATCAGGCTTTGAAAATTAAGGTGATTCAGTATCAGCCCTTCGACAACCTGGGCTTCTATCAAATTGGCGTGAAGACGCGCCAAAGGTTCACCGGGAAATACCAATGACCCTTCGTCAATCGCATAAAGATCTCCGGAAAACCGGAAAGACCGCAAATAGTCCAGAAAGGAACTTTCAAAGATGCCCAGACTTTCCAGGTAAACCAAGTCATCCTCGCGGAAGACAAAACCTTCAAGGGAATCAAACAGGGTTCCCAGCCCCGCAAAAACAGAAAACCCCCCGTCGTATGGCTGGCGGCGGAAGAACATGTCGAACACCGCGGGTTCATCCATCTTGCGCTTCCAATACCCTTGAGCCATGGTCAGTTCATAAAAGTCCGTAAATAATGCGCTTGCAGGCTGTTTCATAGTTTGTTTCTATATTCTTTCAATTTCAGATAAACTTCCAGGGCCTTCGCTGCCGAAGGAAAAGCCAAAGGAATTTTCAGTATATCTTCCCGGCTTTCCACCGGATAGAACACAAATTCCTCCACTTCTTCCGGATCGGCTTTGAGGACCTTCAACAGATTAATATCCGTCGGCAGTTCCGCCAGAAAAAACATATCGCAGGTGAAGTAGAGCATTGACTTGTATTCGTAGACATTTGGATAGCTGCACAAATAACTGAGAGAAACGGGACGCAGCCCTGTCTCTTCCCGGCATTCCCGAAGCGCCGCATCCTCGCTTCCCTCGCCAGGGTCAACAAATCCGCCGGGAAAGGCGCACAATCCTCTTCTGGGCTCCTTTGCCCGTTTTTCAAAAAGGACTTTTTCTTTTCTGTCGGCAATAATAAGCCCCACTGCGGCAGCCACATTGTTGTACAAATCAAACCCACAATCAGCGCAAACCCAATGCCGAGACTTTGGATAACTCACCCGCTGCTTTCCGCATTGAGGGCAATACGTAAAGTTTTGATTGTCCCTGGTCATTTAGGGTATCTCGCTTCGGGCGGTTTCCCTGACAGCGATTTCAAACCCAATGATACCATTCCGGCGCTGGACAATGTAGGAATAAATTTGTTCTGATGACAGGGTAAAGGTAAAAAAACGAAGGGAGCCACGGGTGCCCGTAAATACTCGTCCCTGGGCTTGATAGGAAAAATAAATCGTAATTTCATGGGTTTTCCGTAACCCTTGCTCAATATCAATTTTACCGGAAGAATGGTTATAATTCGGCTCAATGCCTCCCGCCATATCAATAAAAAAAGAGCCCGCATACAATATACCCATACCTGAATTAAAACGGGCCATTAACCAAAGTCGTTCATTAAATTCCTGATTATAGGCGGTGAACAAATCCATTATCGGGGAATCAGGCTCGGCGGTTACCTGCGGGGCATACATATAATAATCTTCCGGGGGAGGCTGCCGTATCAGCATGGGATTTGTAGTCACGGGGGTTTCTATCATATATTCTTGCTGTTTCTCAGTTACCACCGGTTCTTTGCTTCCTCCGGCAAAACAAACCGTCATGGCCAAGTTAAAAAGAAGAGTATATATTATAAGATACTTTACATACCTCATGCTTTTCTCCACGACAATAATATCATATCTCTCTCAGTGCGTCAAGTTGACGTCAGGAGCATCCGGTCGTTTGCCAGTCCCTGGCCGCTCACCCGCTCGAATTTTGCCAGCAAGTCCGCCACTTGCAGTTTCTTTTTTTCTTCCCCGGACACGTCAAAGATGATTCTGCCGTCCAGCATCATGATGAGCCGATTGCCGTAGCGGATGGCGTTTTTCATGTCGTGGGTGACCATGAAAGCCGTAAGTCCCGCGCCGGAAATAAAACTGTCCGTCAGTTCCAGCACCTTTTTGGCGGTCTTTGGGTCAAGGGCGGCGGTATGCTCGTCCAGGAGGAGCAGCCTGGGGCGCCGGATAGTCGCCATGAGCAGCGTCAGCG
>JAITOJ010000133.1 GCA_031290005.1 Treponema sp.
ATCAATAAAATCACCCCCCCAACCCCCACCCCCTACAAATAACAAAATGGTATAAAACTATTTTTTTTTGTGCCCGTGTTTTTGTTTGCCCCCCCCCCCCCCCCCCCCCCCGGGGGATAAAACTAGCTTTACTTTTATTCGTTGTTTTGTTTGCGGCAAGCGCGCAGAGTGAGGAAGTCTGGCTCACCCTGCAAAGGGACAGCGGGCTTGCCATTACCGGGTATACCGGCATTGAAACGGTAGTTGCCATACCGGAAACTATAAACGAAGCGCCGGTACTCGCTATCGGAGACAAGGCGTTCCTCCGTAAGCTGCTGACCAGCGTTACTATTCCTGCGGGGGTAACTACCATCGGACAGTTCGCCCTTGCCTACAACCAACTGACCGGCGTGGCTCTCCCCGCCTCTGTGACCGTCATAGGACGATACGCCTTTGCCAACAATAGCTTGACGGAGATGACTTTTCCCAATGGCGTTACTAGTATTGAAGATTTTGCGTTTTATCTCAACCGATTGATTTCGGTCACTATTCCGGCGAATGTGGCGGTTGGCCCCAAAGCAATAGACAACAGTTTTGCCGCCTTTTATACTGAAAATGAAAAGAAAGCCGGAACCTATACCTACGCCAACAACAGGTGGGCATACAACGCGGAAATCACGCTTAATGCGGACCCCGACTGAGCGGCTTTTTTCCAAAAATACCGCTGGGTGAAGCCCCCACAATCGTGGGGAAGAAGACCCTTCTACGCCGCGGTAGCCGCACAGAGGGTAAGGGATTGACAAAAAAAAATCCTTCCGCTAACATACAATCACTATTCGGGGTGGTTGATTGCCCGCAGGGGAACCTGAGCGCATGATGCCTGAGATTATACCCGCTGAACCTGATCCGGATAATGCCGGCGTAGGGAGCGCGTAGACAAAAATCAGATACAGCGCCAAGCGGTTTTAGTGACTCTCCCCCGAAACTATTTTTCGTAAGGAGTGTCTGTTATGAACAGCAAAACAGCAACGCGAATTGCCGGCCTTGCGGCCGCCCTCCTGGGGGTATTCCCTGTTTTTGCCAGGGGCAGCCGAGACGCGCAAAACAGCGCGGCACAGAACAATGAAGTAGTCGTCTGGACTTACGACTCTTTCAATTCCGAATGGGGATCAGGCCCGGGCGTTGCTGCCCGATTCTTTGAAGAAACCGGTATCCGCGTTCGGTGGGTGAGCCACGGGGACGCGGGAACCATGCTTTCACGCCTCCTCCTGGAAGACGGCGCCGGAGCGGACATCATTCTGGGACTTGACCAGAATCTGGCCGGACGCGCCCTCGCTTCCGGGCTTCTGGAAGCCTGCAAACCGACCGGGGCGGAAAAGATTTTCCCCGAACTCGTTGTTGACCAAGACTTCCGCCTGATTCCCTTTGATTACAGCTACTTCGCCATTATCTACGACAGCGAAGCCGTACCCGTTCCGCCGCAAAGCCTGGAAGACCTGACTGCTCCATCTCGCAAAAACAGCCTTATCCTGATGGATCCCCGCACATCATCCCCCGGCCTGGGCTTTCTGGCCTGGACAAAGGCAGCCTACGGCCCGGCCTGGGCTGAGTACTGGCAGCGTCTTGCCCCGTCAATCCTCACCGTGGCCGAAAGCTGGGACACAGGGTACGGCCTTTTTACCGCCGGTGAAGCGCCCCTGGCGCTCTCGTACTCAACCAGTCCGGGCTATCACCTGGAATACGAGAAAACCGAACGGTATAAGGCCGCGCTCTTTACGGAAGGTCATCCTGTGCAGATTGAGCTTGCGGGACTTTTGGCCGGAGCAAAAAACAAGGCAAATGCCCGGCGATTTCTCGATTTTATGCTTACCCCTTCGTTTCAAGACAGTATCCCACTGACCAACTGGATGTATCCGGTTATCGACATTCCTTTGCCGGCTTCCTACCGGATAAACACCAAGCCCGGCAAAACCCTGAAAACAGAGCCGGTCACCAGCGAAGAACTGAACCGTTGGGCAGCGGTTTTAAAAAACTGAAACCATGAAAAACGGTATCCCCGCGTCTGTGCGGCAATCCCGCCGGTATCTTTGGGCTTTTGCCCTGATACCGGTTGGAGTGGCGCTGTTTGCCTTTATCTTACCCTACAAGGCGGCGCTTGCCTTGAGCCTGGGGGGGGGGGCCGCTTTCCGGCTTTTTATCCCCTCCTCCCTGAGGTTTACGATTATTCAAGCCTTTTTCAGCGTCCTGCTTGCCCTGGCAATCGGCCTGCCCGGCGCATGGTTTTTAAGCGGCAGCAATACGTCCGGCGCCGATTCCCCCGGGCGAAAGGTATGGCGTCCGCTCATCCGGGCTTTTATGGGCATTCCCTTTGCCCTGCCGCCCCTATTGGCTGCCCTGGGCTTTGTGCTTTTTTGGGGGAATTCCGGCTGGGCGAACCGAATCCTTGCGGGACTGACAGGCGCGCCGTCCGGCCCTTTGCGGATTCTGTACCGGCCGGAGGCCGTTATCCTGGCCCACGGCTTTTATAATTTTCCCCTGATTATACGCCTGGCAGGAGACGCTTTTTCCCGGATACGCCGTTCATATTCCGCTCCGGCGGCCAGCCTGGGCTCTTCCCCGTTTGGCGTTTTTTGTACGGTCATCCTCCCTCTGGCCCTGCCTTCCATTATGGCCGCAGCGCTCCTGGTGTTCCTCTATTGCTTCACCAGCTTTGCGGTGGTGCTGGTCCTGGGCGGCGGGCCAAAGGCGACAACCCTGGCAGTGGAAATCTACCGCTACGCCCGGGTCACCCTGGACTACGCCAGCGCCGGACAACTTGCTCTTGCGGAAACAGGCATTGCGGGGATTGTGTTTCTGGCCTATCTGTTCTTTGAACAGAAAAGCCGGTCTCTTGCTGTTCAGGAAACTGCCATGCGCCCCTGGGGAAAAAACCGTCACAGCAGTGCGGTCAAGATAGTCTGTCTTGCACTGCCGGCTTTGCTTGTCCTGGCTCCCTTGTTCTCGGTTCCGCTGGAATCTTTTTTGTACCGCCAGTCCCGTTCAGCCCTGCCCGCCCTGTCCCTGCGGTGGTGGCATTCCCTGGGGAATACCCTGCTCCCCTGCCTGGGCCGCTCTCTGCTTTTGGCGTCCCTGTCGGCAACCGCGGCCTGTGTTCTGGCAATTTTGACTGCGGCGGCAGCGCTTCCTGTGGAAAGGCGGGCCCCGGGAAACGCCCCAAGGCTTCCAGATACCATTGCGGGCATCCTGGTCCGCCTCTGCGCCACTGCGCCCGCGGCATCCTCCGGTATCGTGTTAGGACTGGGCTGGATAAGTTTTTACGGCAGGGAACAATCCCGAAATATTCTGGCGCTGGCCGCTGTCCACGCCATGGCCGCCCTCCCCTTCGCCTTTAATTCGGTTTATCAGGGATTTTTGTCCCTTCCCGCGAACACCCTTGCCGCCGCGTCGGTGCTGGGCGCCGGCCCTTTCCGGCGGCTGGTCACCCTTGAAATTCCCCTGTCCGCGGGGCGCATACGCTCCGCCTGGGGGTTTTCCGCAGCCCTCAGCCTGGGGGAACTCTCCGCTGTCCTTATGCTCGGCATGGAAGACTGGGAAACTCTCCCGCTCTACATTTACCGCGCCGCCGGAGCTTACCGCTACGGGGCCGCCTGCGCAGCGGGAACCCTGCTCATACTGTGCAGCCTGGGGGCGTTCCTGTTATCGGAGGTAAAATCGTCATGCTAGAACTGCGCGGAGTCAGAAAATGTTTTGGAGACTTTTCGCTTGAGCTGGATATTGCCGTCAACAGCGGGGAGACCCTGGCGCTCACCGGGCCCTCTGGATGCGGCAAGACTACCGCCCTCAATCTGATTGCCGGCCTGCTTGATGTTGACGCGGGAGACATACTGATTGACGGGGTTTCGGTAAGGACGCTGCCGCCGTGGAAACGGAATATTTCTCTGGTTTTTCAGGATTTCGCCCTGTTCCCCCATCTTTCGGTGAAACAGAACATCGAATACGGGCCTTTCATCCACCGGTTCCCCCGGAAAGAGCGGGAGGCGCTTGCCGCGAAGATGCTGCGTTTGGTTCGCCTTGAGGGATACGAAAAACGGCGGACCGATACCCTGTCGGGCGGGGAAAAACAGCGAGTCGCCATTGCCCGCGCCCTGGCCGTCCAGCCTGCGGTGCTGCTCCTGGACGAGCCTTTTTCAGGGCTGGATACCCCGCTCCGCCAGGAACTCCGGCGGGAATTCCTGAGTATCCGGCAACAGTCCGGAGCGCCCTGGGTGCTGGTCACCCATGACCGGGAAGAAGCGGAAGAACTGGGCGACCGGATTGTTCAGATGGACAGGGGCCGCATCACCGGCATATTCACGCGTCCGGTAGACATTTCCAGCAGAGCCAGGTATACTTTCTGTAATTCGGAGGTTGATTTATGGAAAAGATAACACTGAAAGTAAACGGTATGTCCTGCGAACACTGCGTCAAGGCAGTAACTCAGGCGGCAAAATCTCTGGCGGGAGTACAGAAAGTCACGGTTGATTTGAAAGCCGGAGACGCGGCCATTGAGTATGACCCGGCGAAGACCTCGCTGGACGCGATTAAAGCCGCCATTGAGGATCAGGGGTACGAGGTTCCCTGAACGCCTCCTGATAGTACCGGGCGGCGTTGCGCATATCCCCCATTTTCTCGTAGATTTCTCCCATGTTGTGCAGAAGCCGGTTGTTTGTGTCGCTGTCCAGGTCAAGCTCCAGGGCTTTTTCCCAAGCGTCCAGGGCAAGTTCACCGGAAACGCCGCTCTCGGTCTGGCGTAACAGCACAAATTTGGTGAATGACACCACTTCGGGAAAAAAGGTTCGGAAATAGGGGGAGCGTTTTTCTGAAACCATAATGTTCAGCAGCAGCAGGGCCGCCTCATAGTACTGATTGCGGAGCGTCAGTTCTTCCGCCAGGATGAAGCCGAAGTCCATGGCCTCTGACCGAGAAAACCACCGGGCAAACAGAAACCCGTCTTTACCGGCGGAAAGCCGCAGATATTCGGCCACCGCATCGTCTTCCCGATTGTGGAGCAAATCGAACAGCACCAGTTTGCAGCGGCTTTCTTCGTCTGTGCGGGCGAGGAGCCATGCGCGGTAATCGAAGGAAGCTTTCCCGGCTTTTGTCCGGCCCCGCCGTCCCTGATGAGGGAAGGATGAATCAAAGAGGGCGCGGTGTTTGACGTCAGAAAGTATTTCGTAGGCTTTGGCGACAACAGCGAACTGTTCGCTATTGTCGCCGCCGACATCGGGGTGGAATTCCTTGGCTTTTTTCCGGTAGGCTCGCTTTATTTCCGAAAGAGAGGCCTCAGGAGAAACTCCCAGCAGCGCATAGTAATTTTCCATCATTAAATATCAAACAGCAATCGAACTGTCAGCCCAAGCGTTTGCCTACATAGGCAGCATGGTCGCTGTTAAGCACCACATCGGAATAGTCCAGAAGCATCCCCTCTTTTTCCATTACCGACATCAGGTTATTGCAGGTTTTCCACGGAAACAGCCCGGATTTTATAACCAGCGCACAGCCTTTTTTCCCGATGGCAGACCCCATTCGGGACAGCACTCCAGTCACCGCGGGGGATACCTTGCGTCCGAACATTCCCTGGCAAGTTACGACAACCGTCACATATTCGTACGGGGCGGCGCACAGATTTTCCGCGTCCGTCAGGGCGCATACCGAATCCATCGTATGTCCGTTGCTTGAAGCAGAGTGAATCAGCTTTTTGATTATTCCCGATGCTTTGACATCATCGTTCTTAAAAAAATACAGGAGCAGCATCCGCATAAAAACCTCCGTTTCCTTATTCATACTGTTTTTGCGTTTTTTTTTCAAGGCCTGAAAAGCAGCTCTCAGGCAGGGACAAAGCCCGCAAACGATCGCCCGGCAGCCTCACACACGGAGCCGCAGACCACGCACACCGCGGCTGCCGTATTCCATCTCCGTAAACGTTCTTTGTTTGCTTTTCATCATGCTGTCATTATACCTCTTTTAATCAGTTTTTCAACGCGTCCCTAGACTCCTTGCCTGTTCCGCCGGAGCAAGTCCAGCGTCGTCTGCACGGTCACCGGCGTATACCCCTGGAGGGGCAGAATCCGCTCGTGGACGGCGTCGATAATCCAGTCCGCTTGGGGGAAGTACAGCTGTTCCATTTCCGCCGCCGGGGTAATCCAGTTGCGGCTCCCCACCACGGCCACCGGCGCGTCCAGATAGTCAAAGGCATAGGTCTGCATATTGCTGGCCACGGTGTGCAGGAAACTGCCCCGCTCCGCCGCGTCGCTGGCCAGAAGCAGCCTGCCGGTCTTCTTCACGGACTCCATGAGACGGTCGTAGTTCAGGGGATTGATGAACCGCAGGTCCACGACCTCCACGGAAAGCCCGTGCCGGGCCTCCAGCTTCTCCGCCGCCTCCAGGGCCTTGTAGAGGGTGGCCCCCAGGGTGGCGATGGTCAGGTCTTTGCCCGGCCTGCGGACAACCGGCTCCCCTTCGGGAACCTCGTAGTAGCCCTCGGGAACCCCGGCTTTCTCAAACTCCTCAGGCTTATCGTAGAGAAGCTGGCTTTCAAAGAAGATGACCGGGTCGGTGCCCCGCAGGGCCAGGTTGAGCATCCCCTTGGCGTCATAGGGCGTGGCGGG